>QKII01000279.1 GCA_003249625.1 Propionivibrio sp.
ATCCATGACGTTACGCAGGAAGGCGTCGTACATCAGAAGGGTCCAAAGCGGCGTGCTGTGATCGCGCCGGCCGGTCTCATGCTGTTCAACGATCCGGGCGATTGCCTCCTGATTGAACCAGCCCGATTGGGCAATGCGCCCACCGAGCAGCGAGTCGCGCACGCGCTGTTTCAGGGGACCGCGGAACCAGCGGGCCAGCGGCACGGCAAAGCCCATCTTCGGGCGGTACATGATGTCCCGCGGCAGGTAGGGCTCCATCGCCTTCTTGAGCAGATATTTTCCCTCGCCACGCTTCAGCTTCAGCGTCGATGGCAACGTCGCCAGCCATTCAACCATCGGGTGATCCATCAGCGGCTCGCGCACCTCCAGCGAATGGGCCATGCTCGCCCGGTCAACTTTGGTGTTGATGTCGCCGACCAAATAGGTGTGCAGGTCGATGTACTGGATGAGCCCGAGCGGATCGTCGGTACCGGCCCGCGCGGCGTGACGATTGAAAACGTCGATGGCACTGTAGCCACCGAGTTCGGCCCGGAAACGATCGCTGTAAAGATTGCTGCGTTCCGGATCACGGATCAACGACATGCTGTGGAAGTAGGCTTCGACCGACGTACGCGCCATCGACTCGAAGGTGGTCTTTGCACGGAAAACGCGTGGCGCCCAGTCTGCCTTGGGATAGACGCTGCCGAGCAGTCCGAACAGCGGACGGCGAACGCCAAGCGGCAGAGCCGAGCGCATGCTCTCTTCCATCAGATGCAGCTTGTAGCGCCGGTAGCCGCCGAAGCTTTCATCGCCTCCGTCGCCAGACAACGCCACTGTCACGTGCTTGCGCGCCAGCTGGCAGACGCGGTATGTGGGGATCGCCGAGCTGTCGGCATACGGCTCGTCGTAGAGACGGGCCAGCGTGTCGATCAGGTCGAAGTCGTCACTCTCGACGGTATCGACGAAGTGGTTGGTCTTGTAGCGTTCGGCCACCTGACGGGCAAATTCGGCCTCGTTGTACGCCGGGTCGCTGAAGGCAATCGAGCAGGTGTTCACCGGATCGCTGTTGAGCCCCGCCATCAACGCCACGACGGCGCTCGAGTCCACGCCACCGGAAAGAAAGGCGCCAAGCGGCACTTCCGACATCAGGCGCAGGCGGATCGATTCGTTGAGCCGTGCCGTAAGTTCCTCAAAGGCTTCCGCCTCGCTGATCTGGCGGTCGAGCGTGAAGCGCACATCCCAGTATTCGCGCGGTTCCCGCAGCGCCTCGCCGCGCTTGACCAGCAGCGTACAGGCTGGCGGCAACTTGCGCGCCTGCTTGAAGATGCAGCGCGGTTCGGCCACATAGCCGAGGGCAAAGTATTCCTCGACGGCCAGCGGATCGATGTCCTTGGGCAACCCGCCGTGCGCCAGCAACGATTTCAGTTCCGAACCGAACAGCAGCGTGCCGTCGGCCAGTAGTGCGTAATGTAGCGGCTTGACGCCGAGGCGATCGCGAGCGAGGAAGAGACAGTCCTGATTGCGGTCCCACAGGGCGAAGGCGAACATGCCGCGGAATCGCTCGACGCATTTTTCGCCCCACGCTTCCCAGGCGTGGACGATGACTTCGGTATCGCTACGGGTGTGGAACACGTGCCCGAGCGCCTGCAGTTCGGGAATCAGTTCGAGATAGTTGTAGATCTCGCCGTTGAAAACAACGCAAACGCTCTGATCTTCGTTGTAGAGCGGCTGCTGGCCGGTCGCCAGGTCGATGATCGACAAGCGGCGATGCCCGAGCCCTACCCCCGGCTCAAGATGCACGCCACCTTCGACCGGGCCGCGGTGGTACTGCGACTCGTTCATTCGCGTCAGAACCGCGCGATCGATGTCCCGCCGGCCGCGGGTATCGAAGATTCCGGTAATTCCACACATGGGCTATTCCGTTTCTCGTAATTCGGTCATATCGGGAAGACCGTTATTGCAGCGTGGAAATTCCCAGGCTGCGGTCATACAACGATTGATATTGCCGCACCATGGCCTCCATACTGAATTTTTCCTCGACCAGGTGCCGCCCGGCCCTCCCCATTTCCGTCGTCTGTTCATCCTGTTGCGCCAACCGTCCGATCTCCGCCGCCATCGCCGGCACATCACCGGAAGCCACAAGCGCTCCCGTCGTTCCTGCCACGATCAGTTCGGCGTTGCCGCCGACGTCGGTGGCAATTACCGGCAGCCCGCAGGCCATTGCCTCCAGAATCGTGTTCGATATGCCCTCCGCCAGTGAAGGCAGGACGAAGCAGTCCAGCCCTCGCAAAATATCCGGCACATCGTTCCTTTCGCCCGGCAGCCACGCCAGATCGGCGCACCCAGCATGTTCGAGCAAGGTCAGTGACTCGTCACGCAACGGCCCGCCACCGATCATCACCAGGCGTAGCCGTTGCCGCAACTCCGGCGTCGTCTGCAGCGCATGAATGAACGACCGCACCAGATGGACCTGGTTTTTCACTGCCTGCATGCGCCCGACCGTGCCCACGATCCAAAGTCCCTCGTCGTTGAAAGGACAGCCCGGAATAGGTTCTCGTCGAACGGCCGGATGGAATCGCTGCGCATCGACGCCGTTGTAGATCTGGACTACCCGTTTCGCCGGAATGCCCACCGCGTGAGTCAGATACTGGTCAAGATCGCGGGACAACGCTATGTAATACGTCACAAACGGCCGATAAATCCGGCGGATCCACTGGTTTTTCTTGCATGTACCGTCGAGGTCGTCGAAATCCCGGCCGTGTTCGCCGTGAATGCGCGCAGGCACGCCGGCCGCCCAGGCGGGAACGGCAACTTCCAGCGCCCCGAGATTGCGGGTATGCACGATGGCCGGCTGTAATTGCTTGAACAAGCGGAACAGCTGCGGGTAAATCCACAAGGCGTGTCCGGGTTGCTTGTCGAGGGCGAAAAATTCCACGTCATCGCGCTGGATACGCTTGCGAAAGTCGGTGACCTTCGTCAATGCGACGATGGCGTGGCGATACGCTTCACGCGGCATGTGGTTGATGAGGTTGACGATGCCGTTCTCCATCCCGCCGACATCGAAACGATGCATGACGTGAACAACCAGCGGGCGCGGATCGAGCGTTGCGCTCATCGCCCGCTCCGGGTCTGCTGCAACGCCGTTTCGATCGACGGCCATGCCGCCCCGACGAATCTGCTTAGCAAGGTATCTGCCCCGCCCACGCTGTCCTTCGGCGCATAGACAATGATCACCGCCGAATCGTCACCTTTCCCCAACAGCTTGTACAGCGCCGTATAGGCCTTGGCCAGATGATCGCTGCGCATCAGGCGGCCGTTGATCCAGTACCAGCGCCAGACAGTCAGGCGAGAGCTATCCACACCCCGCAATTCTGCCGTACGGATTGGCAGCGTTTTGTCGCTGAGTTTCTCGTCACGCAATCCCTCGGCCACCTTGACCCACCGCCGATCTTCGCTGGTCACCAGCACATTGACGGAAGTTACCAGTTTGCGATCCGGCCCCTGATTGCGGTAATAGGCGATGTAGACTCCCACCGATCCCCCGTCTGCGGCATAAGTGTCGTGCAGATATGCCGACGCGTTGCCATAAACGGGATCCCAATCGGCCAATCGTTGCCCCGTCGGCGTCCAGCCGGGAATGGACGGTAATCCTTCGATGCGGGAAATATCCGTTGGAGCATGGCGCTCGATTTGCCATTCGGCGAACGGCCAGAGAGCGATGACCAGCAGCGTCGCCAATGCCGCTGGAACAACCTTTGCGTTGCTCCATGGCAACGACGCTACTACTTGATTCGTTTTGGGCAGAGTTTCGCTATCGTCCTCGCGCCAACGTGCGCCGACCCAGAACATCACCATGATTACCAGGCCAAAAAACATCCAGCCGTAAATCAGGTGGTCGATACCGGCAGCGAGTTTATTGTTCGAGAGATGTCCAAGCATGACAATGATGTAGGCGCGTACCCAGTTGGCAATGATCGGTACGAGAAAGGCAACGCCGACGAACAGCAGGCGCCGCTTAAGCGAGCGATAGCTGAGGTAGGCGAACAAGGTTCCGACCATCAGCGAGGCAATCAGGTAGCGCACGCCGCTGCAGGCTTCGACGACCGACCAGGCACCCGATGGGATGATGAAGTTCAGCCCCTCTCGATAGACCGGGATGCCGCTCGCGCGAAGTCCCAAAATCGTCGCACTCGCAGTCCACTCCATCAATTGCGGCAATGCAAACTCACCAAACGGAACGGCAAAGAGAAGGAATGCGAGGGGAAAGAGGATCTTTCGCGCGGTCTCAAGGCCGAGCACGGCCGGAACGGCAAGTATCACCATTGCGGTCAGCGCGAACTGGGATAGCGTCCCAACGGTCGCCATTTCGCCAAGTAGCCAGCCAAAACCGGCGCCGGCAAGCAGTAGCAGGATCCAGTAATTCGGCCGGGGAACGACATCGGCGAACGACGCGCGCTTTCGCCAGACAAGCCAGAGGCTAATCAGCGGCACCAGGAAACCG
>QKII01000428.1 GCA_003249625.1 Propionivibrio sp.
CGGCATTGAGCAGCGGGCCGACGACAAACTTGGCGCCGTTGGCGATGTACAGCCCGGCGGTCGGGGCATCACACACCGATCCCACGCCCATGATCACGCTGGGGTCGGCCTTGGCGAAGTGCTTCGCCACGTTGAGGAAGACGCTCGCCGCAAAATCGCCGCGGTTGGTGAATTCAACACACTTCGCACCAGCGTTCGCACACGCCTGGATTACGTTGATGCACACTTCTTCATCCGGGTGATAGAACACCGGTATCACCGACTGCTCCATCATCGCGCTCAATACCGCCATCCTGTCTTTCGATGCCATTTCCTTGCTCCTGAACAAAAGTACAACTGAAACAACTGTAGGCCTGTCGCGCAAGCCCGCCTTTTTGATTACTTCATTTCCTGCCGCGCATCGCCTTGACGTAACCCAGACGCCGCGAAATAGTCATTCCGACGTTCTTGAGTTCCTCGACGATTTTTTCCTTGTTCTCCATGAATCGGTCGACCGGACCCGAGACACTGATTGACGCCACGACCCCACCCGTATAGTTGTAGACCGGCACGGCCAGACAGTAAAGACCAGGTTCGATCCCCTCGTCGTCGACCGAATAACCGTTCAATCTGATATGTGCAAACTCGTCATGCAAACGCATACGGTCGACTACCGTCTTCGCGGTCAACCGCTCCAGCGGCCTTTCGAATATCCGATCCGACTCCTCGATTGGCAAATTGGCCAGGATGACCTTGCCGAGAGCAGTGCAGAAGGCCGGCCGCCGGCTCCCGAGCGTCGCGGTGGTCACAATCGATTGAGTACCTTCCGCCTTGTACAGATAAACGACATCGCCGTTGTTATAGACAGCAAGGAACGAGGTTTCCCCTACCGTGCTCGCCAGCTCTTTCAGATACGGGATAGACACTTCAACGATGTCCTGCCCGATAAGGCCACTGAGACCAAGTTCCAGTGTTTTCAGGCCAATGCTGTATTTCTCGCTATCCTGATCCCAGGTCACATAGTCGCGGGCAAGGAGAATGTCGAGGATGCGAAACGACGTCGTCTTCGCCACGCCGACCGTTTTTACGATATCTGCCAAGGTCGCACCCCCCGGATTCACGGAAAGGAATTCGAGGATACTCAGCGTCTTGTCGATACCAGAATTGAATCTTTCGTTCATACCCCTAAATCACACGAAGGCACAGCCACTAGAACAGTTCACACATTTTGAAACATCGTTTCATTTTAACTCGTACACCGGAAAAAAATAAAGAGAAATGGCTGTTCAAAAACCATATTTGGAAAAACGCCACGCCGTAATACTGGCGTGGCGTTTGCACATGAGTAGCCGTTTCCGGCAACCGTGAGACTTACTTGGCGTCGCGAGCCGCGTCGATAGCCTTGATGATGTCGGCACCGCCGAACTTCGCCGTGAACGTATCGCGGCCCGGCTTGGTCGCTTCCAGGAACGGCGTACCGTCAACCTTTTCGATGACTTCCATGCCGGCCTTCTTCACGTTGGCGACGATCTTGGCCATGTTGTCGTTGTTCAGCTTGCGCTGATACATACCGGCTTCACGGGCGGCCTCAACCAGTGCCTTCTGCTGATCCGGCGGCAACGCGTCGTACTTGGCCTTGTTCATGACGACGATCAGCGCGCTGTAAGCGTGGTTGGTCAGGCTCAGGTACTTTTGCACCTCGTACAGTTTGGCCGACCAAAGCACGCCGAGCGGGTGCTCCTGCGCATCCACCGTCTTCATTTCAAGCGCGGTGTAGAGCTCGGCCAAAGGCATCGGAACCGGGTTCGCTCCAAGCAGCTTGAAGGCTTCTATGTGCGCCGGGCTGCCGGTCGTGCGGATCTTCATCCCCTTGACGTCTTCCGGCTTGTTCACCGGGTGGAGGTTGTTCGTCAGCTCACGCCAGCCGTTATCCCAGTAGGCCAAGCCCTTCAGACCGAACTCACCCAGTTTGTCGAGCACATCCTGGCCGATCTTGCCGTCCAGCACACGGTAGGCGTGATCCGTGTCCTTGAACATGAACGGGATATCAAAGATGCCGAGAAGCGGGACCATGCCGACGAAGTTTCCGGAGCCCGAAACGGCCATGTCGATCGTACCACCACGCACGCCGGCGATCGCAGCCTGGAAGGCGCCGAGCGAGCTATCAGCAAAGATCTTGATATCGAGAGCGCCCTTGGTTTTTTCCTTGAGCAGTTCACCAAAGCGCTTGCCGGCGATGGACTGGGTATCTGTACGTGGAGCTTCCGATGCAAAGCGCAGCGATTCAGCGCTGGCCGTTCCGACGACGCCGGCAATCAGGCCAGCCGAGAGCAATGCGGCGAACAATTTTTTCTTCAGTTTCATTTGACTTCTCCTCGGTGAATGGAACTACAACACTACAAAAAACACATCATCGATACCGGCTGCGTATCCTGAAAAGAACGGGCAACCGGTAAGGATCACGATACCCCGATTAGCTGATCCATTTCAGTGGCGCCAGGATCATTGACGGGAAGACGGTGAACAAAATCAACAAGGCAAGCATCGTCGCCAGGTAGGGCAACACGCCCTTGACGCATTTCTCGAATGGCAGACGCGACACGCCGGCGATCACGTTCAGCACATTGCCTACCGGCGGTGTGATCAGGCCAATCGAGCAGTTCAGGATGAACAGCACGCCGAAATAGACCGGATTGATCCCGGCTTCCTCGATCAGCGGCATCAGCACCGGCACGAGAATCAGAACCGTCGGCGTCAAATCCATCACCATGCCGACAACCATGATGAAAACCATGATGCTCAGCATCAACAGGGTCGGGGAGTCGACCAGCGGCTGCATCATTTCGACGACCATCAGCGGCAACTCGGCGATGGTGATCAGGAAAGCCGAAACGGCCGAGGCGGCAACGAGCAGCATGACGATGGCTGTCGTCTCGGCCGCCGCGAACAGTACCTCGAACAAGTCGCGGAATTTCATTTCCCGATAAACGAACAGGGCCACGATCAGGGCGTACATCGCCGCCACCGCACCAGCCTCCGTCGGGGTAAAGATCCCGCTGCGGAACCCGCCGACGATGATCACCGGCAACATCAATGCCCATGCTCCATCCTTGACCGAATGCCAAAATTCTTCTTTGGACGCCTTCTCGGTCATGGCCAGCTGGACATCACGCGACTTCCACCACCAGACAGAACCGAGCGCGAGGCCCATCATGATGCCGGGCGCGATGCCCGCAAGGAAGAGCTTGGAAATCGACACCCCGCTGGCCACGCCGAAGATGATGAACGGAATCGACGGTGGAATGATCGGAGCGATGATCCCGCCCGTGGCGACCAGGCCAGCAGAGTCGCCCAACTCATATCCGGCGCGCTTCATCATCGGCAACAGGACCATGCCCAGCGCTGCGGTATCAGCCGCGGCCGACCCGGAAAGGCTGGCCATGAGCACAGATGCGATGATCGCCACATAGCCCAACCCCCCCTTCTTGTGGCCAACCAGCTTTAGCGGAAGATCGACGATGCGCTTGGAGATACCTCCCGCATTCATCAGTTCCCCCGCCAGCACGAAGAAGGGAATGGCCAGCAGCGGGAAGCTGTCCGCACCACTGATCAGGTTCTGCGCCATGATCTGGAAATCGACCATATCCAGCTGCAGCATCAAGGCCAAGCCGCAGAGAAGCAGCGAAAAAGCGACCGGAATACCCAGGAAAATGCAGCCCAGAAGGCTGCCGAGAAACACCACGACGGTCATTTACGGTCTCCCTTGTCGAAGTGGAACAGCGTGCGCCACACGCGCGCAAGGAGCAACACTCCAACAACGACGCTGAACGGGATGCAGGCGAAATACAGGACAGCGACAGGGATGTCACTGATCGGGAGATAGTTGGCCATGTTCGACTTGGTTAGCTGCCAACCGCCGATGATGATCAAACCACAACACGCTAGCATGGCCACGTCGCTGAAAATCAGCACGACGCGCCGCATCGGTGCGGGCATGCGCAGGAAAAACGTATCGACCCGAACGTGCCGGTTCCGGATGAACGCCGAAATCGACCCCAGAAATGTCAGCCAGACGAAGAGATAACGGCCAATCTCCTCGGTGATCATCAAACTCGAATTGAAACCGTAGCGCAGTACGACGTTCAGGAACACCAGCACCGCCATCGAGGCAATGATGATGACCATGAGCCATCGTAGCAGGCGTTCGGCGGGATTTTGCACAGACATATTGCCCTCGCTCCTTGCCATTGTTTTAAAAAACTGAAGAATTTCCTTGCCAGTCTGACAGGTTCGTCCCCCGCCGTCAGCCGCTATTTACCGCCCCATCCATCCGCCATCGACGGTGATGATGGTGCCGTTCACGTAGTCCGACGCGTCCGACGCGAGATAGACCGCCGCACCCACCATGTCTTCCGGCTTGCCCCAGCGATTCGCCGGAATCCGTTCGAGAATCTG
>QKII01000196.1 GCA_003249625.1 Propionivibrio sp.
AGCGTTGGCGATATTGTCAAGGTGAGCATCAAGGATGCTGCGCCGAGAGGCCGGGTAAAGAAAGGTGACGTCTACAATGCTGTGGTTGTGCGCACGGCAAAGGGTGTTCGTCGGTCGGACGGCTCACTGGTAAAGTTTGACAACAACGCGGCAGTGCTGTTGAACAACAAGCTAGAGCCTATCGGAACCCGTATTTTCGGGCCGGTTACGCGCGAACTTCGTAGCGAACGATTCATGAAGATCGTGTCGCTGGCGCCTGAAGTGCTGTAAGGGGTGGCGATGGAAAAGATTCGTAAGGGCGATGAAGTCATTGTCATCGCCGGCAAAGACAAGGGCAAGCGCGGTGCGGTCGTTCGGCGTGCGGATGCTGATCATGTCGTGGTTGAGGGTGTTAACCGCGTCAAGAAGCACGTGAAGCCGAATCCTGTTAAGGGTGTTGTGGGTGGTGTTGTCGATAAGGACATGCCGCTGCACATCTCCAACGTCGCGTTGTTCAACCCGTCCACCAAGAGGGCGGACCGGGTTGGCTTCAAGGTTCTTGAGGATGGCAAGAAAGTGCGTGTCTTCAGGTCGAATGGCGAACAGGTCGGGGTATAAGGAGCGGACATGGCACGTTTGCTAGATTATTACAAGAGTACGGTAGCGCCGGAGTTGGCTCAGAAATTTGGGTACAAGTCCGTGATGGAAATCCCTCGTATCACGAAAATCACCTTGAATATGGGTGTTGGTGAAGCGGTGGCTGACAAGAAGGTGCTGGAAAACGCCGTTGGCGATATGACCAAGATCGCCGGCCAGAAGCCGGTTGTGACCAAGTCGCGCAAGTCGATCGCCGGCTTCAAGATTCGCGAAGGTTACCCCATTGGTTGCATGGTTACGCTTCGTGGCCCGCGGATGTTCGAATTCCTCGATCGTTTGGTTGCCGTGGCGCTTCCTCGCGTTCGTGACTTCCGTGGTATTTCCGGAAAAGGCTTTGATGGTCGTGGCAACTACAACATGGGTGTCAAGGAACAGATCATTTTTCCGGAAATCGAGTACGACAAAATTGACGCGTTGCGTGGTATGAACATCAGTGTTACGACCACTGCAAAGAGCGATGAAGAGGCGCGTGCACTCCTCGCGGCCTTCAAATTCCCGTTCAAGAACTGAGGTTTACATGGCGAAACTAGCACTGATTAACCGCGAAGATAAGCGGCGCAAGATCGTAGAGAAGTACGCGGCAAAGCGTGCGGAACTCCTGGCGATCATCGGTGATGTGTCCCTTTCGGAAGAAGAGCGTTTTGAGGCAAGGCAGAAGTTTCAGGCGTTGCCGCGGAATGCGAGTCCCGTGCGTTTGCGTAACCGTTGCAAGGCGACCGGACGTCCGCGCGGCGTGTTCCGTAAGTTCGGTCTGGGGCGCAGTAAGTTGCGTGACTTCGTGATGCGGGGCGAAGTGCCCGGCATGACCAAGGCTAGCTGGTAAGCAGGAGAGTATACGATATGAGTATGAGCGATCCGATCAGCGATATGCTGACCCGCATCCGCAATGCGCAGCTGGCTAACAAGCCGTCGGTTGCCATGCCTTCTTCCAAGGTAAAGGTTGCAATCGTAAAAGTGTTGAAGGACGAAGGATACGTCGAGGATTTTGCCGTTACCGACAGCGAGGGCAAGGCGACGTTGGAAATCGCGTTGAAATATTACGCCGGACGGCCGGTTATAGAGCGAATTGACCGGGTGTCGAAGCCTGGTTTGCGTATCTATAAGGGCGTTGGCGATATTCCGCGCGTGATGAACGGCCTTGGCGTGGCGATCGTCTCCACGCCGAAGGGGGTAATGACAGATCGCAAGGCACGCGCCAGCAATGTGGGTGGCGAAGTGCTCTGTATCGTCGCTTAAGGGGAAGCTATGTCCCGTGTTGCAAAGAATCCGATCGTGCTTCCGCAGGGCGTTGATGTCGCCATCGGTGGTGCTGATGTCACGGTCAAAGGGCCGTTGGGGTCTATTAAGTTTGATCTGAATCCGGCTGTTTCCGTCGTCAAAGAAGACGCTTCGCTGCTTTGCAGGCCGGTGGACGGAGTGGAGAACGCGCATGCTCTGTCTGGAACGGTGCGCGCAATCCTCGCCAACATGGTCACCGGTGTTACCAAGGGCTTCGAGCGTAAGCTGACGCTCGTCGGCGTTGGTTATCGTGCGCAGGCTCAGGGCGATGTTCTCAACCTGACGTTGGGCTTTTCGCATCCGGTGGCGCACAAGATGCCTGCCGGTGTGAAATGCGAGACCCCCTCGCAGACGGAAATTCTGATCAAGGGCGTCGATAAGCAGCAGGTTGGTCAGGTCGCCGCCGAAGTTCGCGCTTACCGGCCGCCTGAGCCGTACAAGGGCAAGGGTGTTCGCTATGCGGACGAAGTGATCGTTCTCAAGGAAACCAAGAAAAAGTAAGGTGCTGAAATGATTGACAAGAAACAGGCGCGTTTGCGTAGAGCCCGCAAAACCCGGGCCAAAATTGCCGAACTCAATGCCGTGCGCTTGTCCGTGCACCGGACGAACTGCCATATCTACGCGCAAGTGATCTCGGCGTGCGGATCGAAGGTTCTAGCGTCGGCTTCGACGCTTGAGAGCGCCGTCCGCAAGGATCTGCCCAATGGAGGTAATGCGGCAGCCGCCGCGATGGTGGGCAAGTTGGTTGCAGAACGTGCAGCGAGTGCCGGGATTCAGCAGGTTGCTTTTGACCGCAGTGGCTACCAGTACCACGGACGCGTCAAAGCGCTGGCCGAGGCCGCTCGTGAAGCCGGCCTCAAGTTCTGAGCGCGCCGGACATAAGATTGGAGTAAGCGATGGCAAAACCGCAAAGCAAAAAGACCCAGCAGGCCGATAAGCCGGATGATGGGTTCCGCGAAAAAATGATATCCATCAACCGTGTCACCAAGGTTGTCAAAGGTGGCCGGATTCTTGGATTCGCTGCACTCACCGTCGTTGGCGACGGAGATGGCCGGATCGGTATGGGTAAGGGCAAGTCGCGTGAAGTTCCGGTGGCCGTGCAGAAGGCCATGGAAGAGGCGCGCCGCAAGATGGTCAAGGTCAGTCTGAAGGACGGTACATTGCACCATACCGTCGTCGGTCGCCATGGCGCTTCCAGCGTAATGATGCAGCCGGCGCCGGAAGGTACGGGCGTTATCGCGGGCGGTGCAATGCGCGCCGTGTTCGATGTGATGGGCGTGACCAATATTGTTGCCAAGGCGCACGGCTCGACAAACCCGTACAACATCGTTCGGGCTACGATCAACGGGCTGCAAGCGATGAACACGCCGGCTGAAATCGCTGCCAAGCGTGGAAAATCGGTCGAAGATATCCTGGGGTAAGCGATGGCTGAGAAGAAAGTAAAAGTAACGCTCGTGAAGAGCCTTATTGGCACGAAGCAGTCGCATCGTGCGACCGTGCGCGGGCTTGGCTTGCGCCGTCTGAATAGTGTTTCGGAACTCGAAGACACGCCGGCGGTTCGCGGAATGATCAACAAGGTGGCTTACCTTGTTAAGTGTGAGGGCTAAGATGAGACTTAATACTATTCAGCCTGCAGTTGGCGCAAAGAAGAACGCGCGTCGCGTCGGCCGCGGTATTGGATCTGGGCTCGGCAAGACCGCGGGTCGCGGACACAAAGGACAGAAGTCGAGAGCGGGTGGCTTCCACAAGGTCGGCTTCGAAGGCGGCCAAATGCCGCTACAGCGTCGCCTGCCGAAGCGCGGGTTCGTGTCGCTGACCAATGCTCGTAACGTAGAGGTTCGTCTCTCTGAGATTGATAAACTGCCTCTTGAGGAAATTGATCTTCTCTCGCTGATGCAGGCGAATCTGGTTTCCGCGCATGCTCTTTCGGCAAAGGTTGTATTGTCCGGGGAGATTTCACGGAAGGTCGTCCTGAAGGGCGTTGGAGCAACGCGTGGCGCCAAAGCGGCTATTGAAGCTGCTGGCGGCCGTGTTGAGGAATGATTTTCTAGTTACGGCGGTGTCACTTGGCGACTAGTTCTGGGCAAATTGGAAAAAGCGGAAAGTACGGCGATCTGAAACGTCGGCTGATGTTTTTGCTGGGCGCGTTGGTGGTGTACCGCATAGGATCGCATATCCCTGTTCCGGGTATCGATCCGACGGCGCTTGCCGAGTTCTTCAATCGGAATCAGGGTGGCATCCTCGGCATGTTCAACATGTTCTCGGGGGGCGCCCTCAAGCGCTTTACGATTTTCGCGCTGGGCATAATGCCCTATATCTCGGCGTCGATCATCATGCAATTGATGAGCCATGCGAGCCCTCAATTGGAAGCGTTAAAAAAAGAGGGTGAGGCAGGGCGTAGAAAGATTACTCAGTACACGCGGTACGGAACAGTTGTGCTGGCAATCTTCCAAGGTATCGGTATTGCGGTTGGCGTTGAATCTCAGGGGTTGGTACTTGAGCCAGGAATTGCGTTCAG
>QKII01000064.1 GCA_003249625.1 Propionivibrio sp.
ACGGGGTGACACGCGGCAGCAAACGGATGTCGTCACCCTGAACGCGGAACTGCTGGAATTGGTCACTGATGGTCCCAGGCACATTGCCAGCGTTCGATTTCACGGCATGATCCGCGAAGCCGACGATACTCCGGTCGAAGCGTTCGACGAGGTTTGGCATCTGAGCAAACGGGTGGATGGCTCGCGTGGCTGGGTCATCGCCGGCATCCAGCAGGCTGGTTAGGCTTACGCTGTGCTGGATACGCTGCCGCTTTCTGCGCTTAACCACATCATCGGGGCCGAGGACTGGGCGCGCAAGCACCTCGTCCCGTTCAGGGGACAGACGGTTTTCTTGAAGGTGCCGCCTTTTTCCCTGTGCTTGGAAATCGACCCGGAAGGATTCTTTCGCCGTGCGCAGCATGGCAGCAAGGCCACGGTCACGCCGGTCACGCTGACCCTTCCCGCCGACCTGCCATTACGAATACTCACCGGAAGGGGCGATCGCGCTGCCCTTTTGTCCACGGCGCAGATCAGCGGATCGGCAGATCTGGCGGACTGCCTTGGTTTCGTTTTCCGAAACCTGACCTGGGACGTCGAAGGGGATCTGGCTCAGGTGGTCGGTGACATTGCGGCACATCGGCTCGTTCAGGGCGCACGCGCACTTGCTTCGTGGCAATCCGGCGCGTTCGCTGGCCTGACCCGCAACGTAACCGATTACCTCTCGGAGGAAGGAGCAGCACTGGTAAAACGCTCCGATGTTTCCACTTTCAGTCGCGGTCTTGGCGAAATCGCTACCCAGCTAACAAGCTTGGAAACGCGCATCGCATCGCTCGAGGCAAGAACTAGCGACCGTTCCTCACAAGAGAGACGGGAGTAACTCGCCGCTCCTGCGCTAAAGAAACGGGGCTGCCGCGTTACTTCTTGCGCACCTTCCGTAGCGTCTGCAACTGTGCCATGGCTTGTGCCAACTCAGCTTCGGCACTGGCGTAACTGACGTCGGCAGTACGATTGTGCAACGCTTCCTCGGCTTTTTTCTTGGCCTTGAGCGCTTCCGCCTCATCCAGATCCTTCGCACGGATCGCGGTGTCGGCCAGCAGCGTAATCAAGGTAGGCTGGACCTCGAGAATCCCGCCGGAGACATAGACCAGTTCGTATTCTTCACGGTCCGGCAGTTTCAGGCGCACAGCACCCGGCCTGATTCGGGTCAGCAACGGTGAATGGCGTGGCAGTATCCCAAGTTCGCCTGCTTCGCCCGGAAATACAGCGTACTCCGCCTCGCCGGAGAAAATCTGCTCCTCGGCACTGACTACATCTACATGAACTCTGAGTGGCATGGCTTCCTTTCATGCGCCCGCACGCCCATGGCGCACGGGACGACCGATTCCGCTTAAAGGGTCTTGGCCTTCTCGAGCGCTTCCTCGATGCTGCCAACCATGTAGAAAGCCTGTTCGGGGATGTTGTCACACTCACCGTCAACGATCATCTTGAAGCCCTTGATCGTTTCCTTGAGCGGAACGTACTTGCCCGGGGAGTTGGTAAACACTTCGGCGACATGGAACGGCTGCGACAGGAAGCGCTGGATCTTGCGCGCGCGGTAAACGCTTAGCTTGTCTTCCGGCGAGAGTTCATCCATGCCCAGAATGGCGATGATGTCGCGCAGTTCCTTGTAACGCTGCAGGGTCATCTGCACCGCGCGGGCAACCTTGTAGTGCTCCTCGCCAACGATCTGCGGATCAAGCTGGCGCGAGGTCGAGTCGAGCGGATCGACCGCAGGGTAAATACCGAGGGCGGCGATGTCGCGTGACAACACGACGGTCGAGTCAAGGTGCAGGAAGGTCGTCGCAGGCGACGGGTCGGTCAGGTCGTCCGCCGGCACATACACGGCCTGGATCGACGTAATCGAACCGACCTTGGTCGAGGTGATGCGCTCCTGCAGGCGGCCCATTTCCTCGGCTAGCGTCGGCTGGTAACCCACTGCGGAAGGCATCCGGCCAAGTAGCGCCGACACCTCGGTTCCGGCCAGTGTGTAACGGTAAATATTGTCGACGAAGAACAGGATATCGCGGCCATCGTCACGGAAGCGCTCGGCCATCGTCAGCCCCGTCAGCGCCACGCGCAGACGGTTGCCCGGCGGCTCGTTCATCTGACCGAAGACCATCGCCACCTTGTCGAGAACGTTCGACTCCTTCATCTCGTGATAGAAATCGTTGCCTTCGCGGGTCCGCTCGCCGACACCGGCGAACACCGACAAGCCGCTGTGCTGCTTGGCGATGTTGTTGATCAGTTCCATCATGTTCACGGTCTTGCCGACACCGGCGCCGCCGAACAGACCCACCTTGCCGCCCTTGGCGAACGGACAAACCAGGTCGATAACCTTGATGCCGGTTTCGAGCAGGTCAACCGACGGGGAAAGCTCGTCGAATTTCGGCGCCGGCTGGTGAATCGAGCGACGCTCTTCGGTGGCAATCGGACCGGCTTCGTCGATCGGGCGCCCGAGCACGTTCATGATCCGGCCGATCGTTGCGTCACCGACCGGTACTGAAATCGCCGCGCCGGTATTGTTGACCTTCATCCCGCGGCGCAAGCCATCCGATGAACCGAGGGCAATCGTGCGCACAACGCCGTCGCCAAGTTGTTGCTGCACTTCGAACATCAGGTCAGCCTCGCAGCCGCCGTGCTCCTCGGACTTGTCGAGCAGCAACGCGTCGTAGACTTTCGGCATGGCATCGCGCGGGAACTGAATGTCCACCACAGCGCCGATACACTGAACAATGTTTCCTTGACTCATCGTCGTATCCTCAATCGATTAACTGGTTCGGTCGATCAGACAGCGGCGGCGCCGCTGACGATTTCCGAAAGTTCCTTGGTGATCGCCGCCTGCCGCGCCTTGTTGTACGCCAGCCTGAGTTCCCCGATCACGTTCTTTGCATTGTCCGATGCCGACTTCATGGCCACCATCCGCGCGCTCTGCTCAGAGGCCATGTTCTCGGCCACGGCCTGGTACATGACCGCTTCCAGGTAGCGCAACAGCAGATCGTCGATCACATTCTTGGCATCAGGCTCGTAGATGTAATCCCAGCGGTTATGGGTGTTGCTGCCTACCAGATCGCCCGACAACGGCAACAACTGCTCGATCACCGGCTCCTGCTTCATCGTGTTGATGAAGCGCGTATAGGCGACATAGAGCACGTCGATTTCGCCGTTCATGTAAGCATCGACCTGAACTTTCACCGGTCCGATCAGCTTTTCCAGATGCGGCGTGTCTCCCAGGCCAACCACATGCGAAACGATGTCGGCCCCAGTACGCATCATGAAACTGAACCCCTTGTTTCCAACCGCGGTTACCTTCAGCTTCTTGCCCTCGGCATCCCACTCCTTCATCTTGCCCAGAACCAGCCGGAGGACATTGGTATTCAATCCGCCGCACAGGCCCTTGTCGGATGTAACGACGATGACGCCGACGGCCTTCTGGTTCTCGCGTTGTTCCAGAAACGGATGGCTGTAGTCGGTCAGCGCATGCGACAGGTTACCTGCCACTCGTCTGATTTTCTCGCCGTAGGGACGAGCCGCACGCATCCGGTCCTGCGCCTTTCGCATCTTGGACGCGGCGACCATCTCCATCGCCTTGGTGATCTTGCGCGTGCTTTCGACGCTCTTGATCTTGTTTCGAATCTCCTTGCCGCTTGCCATGGCAACTGTCTCCCCGACGATCAGACCAACGTGGCCTTGAACTCCTCGATCGCCTTGGACAGCGCCTGTTCGGCGTCGGCATCAAGTTCCTTGGTCGCCTCGATCTTGTCGACGAGACTGGCGTATTTCTGCTTGACGAAGGCCTGCATCTGCCTTTCGACATCCAGAGCCTTTCTGACCTCGATGCCGTCGAAGTAGCCCTTGTTGACCGCCAGCAACGTGATCGACATCTCGGCAACGGTCATCGGTGCATACTGCGGCTGCTTCATCAGTTCGGTGACCAGACGGCCGCGATCAAGCTGCTTGCGGGTTGCCTCATCGAGATCCGAGGCGAACTGTGCAAATGCCGCAAGCTCACGATATTGCGCCAACGCCAGACGTACGCCGCCGCCCAGCTTCTTGATGATCTTGGTCTGCGCCGCGCCACCAACCCGCGACACCGAAATGCCGGCATCGATGGCCGGACGCACGCCGGAGTTGAACAGGTCGGTATCGAGGAAGATCTGTCCGTCGGTAATCGAAATCACGTTGGTCGGCACGAACGCCGAAACGTCACCCGCCTGGGTCTCGATCACCGGCAATGCCGTCAGGGAGCCGGTCTTTCCCTTGACCTCGCCGTTGGTGAAGCGCTCGACATATTCCTCATTGACCCGGGCTGCACGTTCCAGCAACCGAGAGTGCAGATAGAACACGTCGCCGGGATAAGCTTCGCGTCCTGGCGGACGGCGCAGCAGAAGCGATACCTGCCGGTAGGCCCAGGCTTGCTTGGTCAGATCGTCGTAGATGATCAGCGCGTCCTGGCCACGATCGCGGAAGTACTCGCCCATCGTGCATCCGGCGTACGGCGCGATGTACTGCAGCGCTGCGGACTCGGCGGCAGTCGCCGCGACGATGATCGTATAGTGCATGGCGCCGTGCTCTTCGAGCTTGCGCACGACGTTGGCGACGGTCGATGCCTTCTGGCCGATCGCCACGTAGATACAGATGAGATCCTTGCCTTTCTGGTTGATGATCGTGTCGACCGCCACCGCGGTCTTGCCGGTCTGCCGGTCACCGATGATCAGTTCGCGCTGGCCGCGTCCGATCGGGACCATTGAGTCGATCGACTTGAGGCCCGTTTGCACAGGCTGCGACACCGATTTACGCCAGATGACGCCGGGCGCCACCTTCTCGATCTTGTCCGTAAGCTTGGCGTTGATTGGCCCCTTGCCGTCGATCGGCTGGCCGAGCGAGTTAACTACCCGCCCGAGCAGTTCCGGACCGACCGGTACTTCCAGAATGCGCCCGGTTGTCTTGACCGTATCGCCTTCACTGATGTGTTCGTATTCACCGAGGACGACTGCGCCGACCGAGTCGCGCTCAAGGTTAAGCGCCATGCCGTACGACCCGCCGGGGAATTCAAGCATTTCCCCTTGCATGACATCGGCCAGACCGTGAATGCGACAGATGCCATCGGTCAGGGAAACCACCGTTCCTTGGGTGCGGGTTTCGGCACCAACATCCAGACTCTGAATCTTGTTCTTGATCAGCTCACTGATCTCGGAAGGATTCAACTGCATTTAGTTCTCCTAGTTCTTAAGCGCTGTCGCCATGGCGTCGAGCTTGCCACGCACCGAGGCATCGAGCATCCGGTCGCCGACTGCAACCATCACGCCGCCAATGAGCGACGAATCCACTTCAATCCTCGGCTGCAGGCGACATCCGAAATGCGCCTCCAGCTGCTTCATCAGTGGCGCCAACTGCGCATCATCGAGCGGAAACGCGCTGGTAATCAGCGCATCCTTGAGACCTTCGTCCTCGCTCTTGAATCGCTCGAAGATTTCGCTGATTTCGGGCAAAACGTCGAATCGCTCGTTTTCGGCAAGCACTCGAATAAAGGATGCAAGTTCGTGACTGGCAGTCTCACCGGCGAGCGAAACAAAGAGGTCGGCCACCTGCCCAGCGGAAAAGCGCGGGTTTCCAATGACCCTGGCCATCTCCGGATCTGTCGCAATCAACACCAAACGTTGCAAACGATCAGACCATTCGGCCAGTTCCCGTTTCTCCCGGGCAAGACGAAATACCGCCAGCGCGTAGGGGCGGGCAATAGTTGCTGTTTCGGCCATGAGTATCAGAGATCCTGTTGGATTTCCGCCAGCATGTTCGCATGCGCCTTGGCATCGACCTCGCGGCGAAGAATTTTTTCCGCGCCAGCGACGGCCAGGTCGACAACGCGACTGCGTAGCGACTCACGCATGCGATCCGCCTCCTGCTCGATTTCAGCTTTCGCGGAAGCGATTACCTTTTCCGCCTCGAAGCGCGCCTGTACCTTGGCCTCTTCGATAATCTGCTCCGCGCGCCTTTCAGCCTGGGTAATCACATCAGCCGCTTTTTCCTTGCCTTCGCGAATCGTATCCGCAGAACGCTTGGCAGCAAGAGACAGGCTCTGCCGCCCGCGCTCCGCCTCGGCCAGCCCTTCCGATATCTTCGCGGCCCGCTCGTCGAGCGCCTTGGCAATCGGCGGCCAGACGAACTTCGCGGTGAACAGCGCGAAGATGATGAACACAGTGATCTGTGCGTAAAGCGTAGCGTTGAGAAACACGTCCGTTGCCTTCCGTGAAATTGACCGATCCCGTCAGGGAAAAAGCGATTACTTGAGGAATGTCGAGATGGCGAACCACACGGCGATACCGGTTCCGATAATGAACGCGGCGTCGATCAGACCGGCGAGAATGAACATCTTCACTTGCAGATCGTTCATCAGTTCGGGTTGGCGTGCCGACGACTCCAGGTACTTGCCCCCCATCAGGCTGATCCCGATACACGCAGCAACAGCACCAAGAGCGATGATCAGACCGCAGGCGATGGCCACACTCGCGTACACTTGTTCCATAACTACTCCTTCAGTTGGTTTAACCAGAAAAAAACAAAAAAACCGAAAAACCCTTTTTAGTGACTGTCGTGCGCCTGTCCGATATAGACCAGCGTCAGCATCATGAAGATGAATGCCTGCAGGACGACGATGAAGATGTGGAACAACGCCCACAACGTTCCGGTCACCACGTGACCGAGCCACAGCATCGAACCGCCGACCGGGGACATCGCCGGGAATGACATGCCCATCAAGGCAATCAGCAGGAACAGCAGTTCGCCCGCATACATGTTGCCGAACAACCGCATACCGTGCGACACGGTTTTCGCAGTGAATTCGATGATCTGCATCGCCAGGTTGGGAATGTAGAGCAAAGGGTGATTACCGAACGGCGCGCTGACCAGTTCATGCATCCAGCCACCGAGGCCCTTTATCTTGATGTTGTAGAAAAAACAGACCAGCAGGACACCGACCGACAGGCCCAGCGTCCCGTTCAGATCAGCGGTCGGGACTACGCGCAGGTAGTTGTGCGGATTGCCGGAGAGTTTTTGCCACAACATGGGCAGCAGATCGACCGGCAAAAAGTCCATCGAGTTCATCGCAAAAACCCAGATGAACACAGCCAGAGCCAGCGGGGCGACGAAACGCCGCGACTTCTCGTTATGGACGATCGTCTTCGCCTGCCCGCCGATCATCTCCACGAGAATCTCGACCGCCGCCTGGGCGCGTCCGGGAACGCCCGAGGTAGCTTTGCGGGCAACCAGCCAAAGAAGGAAAAGCATCAGTCCGCCACTAATGACGGCAAAGAAGACGGTATCGTAATTGATGATCGAAAAATCGAACATCGTAGCCTGGGGATGGCCGGATGAATTGAGGTTGCCTAAGTGATGCAGGACGTATTCGCCTGCGTTTGGTGCTGCCTCCGCCACGTCATGAGCCGTCGTCATGTCTAGTTCTTTTTCCAGAAAGCCAAAAACACCGCCTGCGAAGCAAGCGCCAATCCAATCAACAGGGACGGCCAGTGAGCACCGGAATATCCCCTCGCAATGACCACCAGCAGTCCGACTGTCAGCATCAGCTTGAAAAGCTCGCCAAGTAAGAAATTAACCTGAAACGAAGCCTTTCGACGCCCGGCCACTATTTTTAATCTCAACGCAAACAGCAGGTTGGGAACCACGCAAATCAACCCGCCGACGGCCGCCCACAGACCCCGTGACGACCCGAAATACAGACTTGACCCAAGGGCAGCCACCACGGTAGCCACCAACTGCATAAAGATAACCCTGTACATTGTCCCATTACAAGATAAATCTGGGAGCTACGGATTTCCGCAACCCCTTCTTATATCAGAAACTCGCGCCTGCCGCAGCACAATAAAGGAGTTCCCATTTCGCATTAATTACCGCAATCGCTGCAGGAGCCCGTCGAGCTGATCAAGATCCGAGAATTGAATCTGGATTTTTCCCGCCCCACTTTTGCTCGTCTTGATTTCAACCTGCGCACCGAGCACGTCGGAAAGCTCTTCCTGCAGGCGCAGGACGTCGCGATCGGGCGCTTTGACCGTGGTTGGCTTGGGAAGTTTCAATGCGTGCTGAACAAGTCGCTCCGCTTCCCTAACCGAAAGCCCTTTCTGGACGACGCGTTGAGCCAGCTGGATCTGCAATGCCCCCGACAATGGCAACAACGCACGCGCGTGCCCCATGTCGAGTTCGCCGGCCATCAGCAGCTCCTGCACCGGTGGAACCAGCTGCAACAAGCGCAGCAGATTCGACGCGGCCGGCCGCGACCGTCCGACGGCATCCGCCGCCTGCTGGTGCGTCATCGAGAACTCGTCGATCAGGCGCTGCAAGCCTTGCGCTTCCTCCAGCGGGTTGAGGTTTTCCCGCTGGATGTTTTCGATCAGCGCCATGGCCAGCGCCGATTCGTCCGGAATCTCGCGAATCAACGTCGGCACTTCGGCCAACCCGGCCATCTGAGCAGCACGCCAGCGGCGTTCGCCCGCAACGATCTCGAAGCGGTCATCGCCCAGACTGCCGGCAATCGGTCGCACCAGGATCGGCTGCATCAGCCCCTGCGCTCGAATCGACGCCGCCAGTTCTTCCAGCGATTCCTTGTCCATGCGCGTGCGCGGCTGGTATTTTCCGGGTTGCAAACTGCCGACCGGCAGCGTCCGTTGCTGTTCCTTGCCCGCCGCCTCGTTGCCGCCCAGCAAGGCATCAAGCCCGCGACCGAGTCCCTTCAGCTTCATACCGCCACCCCCTCCGTCTCTACCTCCGGAGACGAGCCACCCCGGCGGTCGAGCAACTCCTGAGCGAGTGCGCCGTACGCTTGGGCGCCTCTCGACAGGCGATCGAAGGCAATCACCGGCTTGCCGTACGACGGCGCTTCCGCAAGGCGTACGTTGCGCGGGATGATCGTGCGATAGACCTTGTCGCCGAAGTGCCCGACCAGTTCATTCGAAACCTGCTGGGTCAGCGTCGAGCGAGGATCGAACATGGTTCGCAACAGCCCCTCGATTTCCAGCCCGGGATTGAGTTTCGCACGTACCTTCTTGAGCGTCGCCACCAGATCGGTCAGCCCTTCGAGCGCGTAATACTCACACTGCATCGGGATCATTACCGCCTGGGCCGCTGCCAAGCCGTTGACCGTCAGCATGTTGAGCGCCGGCGGGCAATCCATCAGGATGAAGTCGTAGTCACCGACAACCGGCGCGAGCGCGTCGCGCAGACGGAATTCGCGCCCGGCGATGTCGATCAATTCGACTTCGGCACCAGCCAGTTCGCGATTGGCGGGCAGGACATCGAACCCGAATTCGGTACGGATGCGAGCCTTTTCCAGCGTCGAGCGCCCGATCAGGATCTGGTATACGGTCGGCAGCGCTTCACGCTTGACGATGCCGCAGCCCGTCGTGGCATTACCCTGCGGATCAAGGTCGATCATCAGCACGCGCTGATCGAGGGCGGCCAGACAGGCCGACAGGTTGACGGCAGTGGTCGTCTTGCCGACACCGCCTTTCTGGTTCGTCACCGCCAGAATTCTTGCCAACTCGTCTCTCCCTTGTATCCTGTTCCGTCTATTGCGATTGCGCTTCGCTGCGTTGCATCACCACGAGATGCCGTTCGCCATCGATGCCGGGCACCGGTAAGGAATGCACGGCCTCAACACGCACACTGCCAGGCAAGTGGGCGATTTCCTCGTGCGGCCACACCCCTTTCATCGCCAGCCATACGCCGCCCGGTGCCAGCAAATGGCGCGTCAGCGTCACGAAATCGGCCAGTTCAGCGAAAGCGCGCGAGGTAATCGCCGTAAAGCCAACCGCCGGATGATACTGTTCGACGCGCCCACAGTGAACGGAAACGTTGCTCAAACCGAGTTCAATGACGGCCTGCTGCAGAAACGCCGTTTTCTTGGAGTTGCTGTCAAGCAGGGCAACCTCCAGGTCGGGACGCGCGATAGCCAGCGGAATTCCAGGAGTACCACCGCCGCTACCGACATCAAGCAAGCTGCCGGACTGAACGAATGGCAGGATGGACAACGAATCCAGCAAATGATGACTCACCGCCTTCTCCTGCTCTCGCAGTGAGGTGAGGCTGTAAGTCCGGTTCCACTTGTAGAGCAGCGCCACGTAGGCGAGCAGCTTTTCCTGCCGGTCAACGGGCAGATCAAGGCCCATAGCGGCCACGCCCTGCGCCAGTTGCTCTGCCTGGCTCATGCCTCGTTGCGCGCCGCTTCGAGCGCAATCCGCTTCAGGTGGACAAGCAGGATCGAAATCGCTGCCGGGGTCATGCCCTGGATGCGCGAAGCTTGGCCGATCGTTTCGGGACGATGCCGGGTAAGCTTCTGGCGGATTTCCGCCGACAGGCCGCCGATCGTCGAGTAATCGATGCCCTCGGGCAGTCGAGTTTCCTCGTTGGCCTGGTTGCGCGCCACCTCGTCCGCCTGCCGTTCGATGTAGCCCTGGTATTTGGCCTGGATCTCAACCTGTTCGATCACCAGCGGGTCGATAATGCCGGCCACACCATCCACATCGCCAACGTTCAACGACATCAGCCCCGCATAGCTCACGTCGGGACGACGCAGCAAGTCGAACAGCGAGTACTCGTGCTCGATCGGCTTGCCAAGCAGACGGGTCGTGGCATCCATGTCGACCTTGCCCGGATGCACCCAGGTCGAACGCAGGCGCTCCTGCTCGCGGGCAATCGCCTCGCGCTTCTCGCAGAAGGACGCCCAGCGGGCCTCGCCGACCAGCCCGAGTTGACGCCCGATCTCGGTCAGACGCATGTCGGCGTTGTCCTCGCGCAGGCTAAGGCGGTACTCGGCGCGGCTGGTGAACATGCGGTACGGCTCCGCCACGCCACGAGTGATCAAGTCATCGACCAGTACGCCGAGATACGCCTCGTCGCGGCGTGGCGACCAGGCATCCTTGCCCTGCGCCTGCAGCGCGGCATTGGCTCCGGCGAGAAGACCTTGCGCCGCCGCTTCCTCGTAGCCCGTGGTTCCGTTGATCTGGCCGGCGAAGAACAGGCCATGGATCGACTTCGTCTCCAGCGAGGCATGCAGCCCGGTCGGATCGAAGTAGTCGTATTCGATGGCGTAGCCCGGACGCAAGATGTGACAGTTTTCCAGCCCCTTCATCGAACGCACAAGCGCCAGTTGGATATCGAAAGGCAGACTCGTTGAAATCCCGTTCGGATAGATCTCGTGCGTCGTCAGCCCTTCCGGCTCAAGGAAAATGTTATGGCTGTTCTTCGAGGCGAAACGATGGATCTTGTCCTCGATCGACGGGCAATAGCGCGGTCCGACGCCCTCGATGACCCCGGTGTACATCGGCGAGCGGTCAAGGCCACCGCGGATGATCTCGTGCGTCCGCTCATTGGTGCTGGTCACCCAGCACGGCAACTGGCGAGGATGCTGCCCGGCGTTGCCGAGGAAGGAGAATACCGGCAACGGGGCATCCGAGTGCTGCTCGGCCATCACAGAAAAATCGATCGTCTTGCCGTCAAGCCGCGGGGGGGTCCCTGTTTTCAGTCGCCCCACTGGCAACTGCAACTCGCGCAGTCGCGCCGCCAGCGAGACTGAAGGGGGGTCGCCCATGCGCCCGCCGGTCGACTGTGATAGACCGACGTGGATCTTGCCGTTGAGGAAGGTTCCGGCAGTCAGCACCACCGCGCGTGCAGCGAAGCGGATGCCGTGCTGCGTCACCGCGCCGACGACGCGGTCGCCTTCAACGAGCAGGTCATCGCATGCCTGGGCGAACAGCGTGAGGTTCGGCTGGTTTTCCAGCCGGGTCCTGATCGCTTGGCGGTAGAGTACGCGGTCGGCCTGCGCGCGCGTGGCACGCACCGCCGGCCCCTTGCTGGCGTTGAGGATGCGGAACTGGATGCCAGCCTCATCGGTTGCCGCCGCCATCGCGCCATCGAGCGCGTCGACTTCCCGGACCAGATGCCCTTTGCCGATGCCGCCGATCGACGGGTTGCAGCTCATCGCGCCGAGCGTGTCGAGGTTGTGAGTCAGCAGCAGGGTTTTCACCCCCATGCGCGCGGCCGCCAGTGCCGCTTCGGTGCCGGCATGGCCGCCACCGACCACGATCACGTCAAAAGGGTCTGGATACTGCATCGGATCTGGAGAGTCTGGAAAGGGAGGAAGGATTGCGCAGAAGGCCGGGGATTCTACGCCAATCCGCTGAAAAATAACAGGTTTCAGCCTTTTCAACGGCGCTGACAGGTCCCGCAACCAACGAAACTTGATCGGATAGCGGCAGTCGCGTAAGGTGCCTGTCCCATGAGCGTAGCCGATTCCAACGACACTGCCGAACTCCGGATAAAGCTCGGCAAAGAGCTTGAACGCATGCGCGTGCTGATCGTCGACCGGCACAGCAGCGCTCGCAATTCGTTGCGAATCATCCTGTCCACGCTTGACATCAGCGCCATCCATAACGCAGGAACGACGGCCGAAGTCTTGCGGCAGGTCAAGGCCTACGACTTCGACGTCATCTTCGCTGACTACATCCTCGACGACGGCCGCGACGGCCAGCAGCTTCTCGAAGAGTTGCGGCAGAACCACCTGATTCCGCTCTCGACGGTGTACATGGTCGTCTCCGCGGAAAGAAGTTACCAGAACGTTGTATCCGTCGCCGAACTCGCCCCCGACGACTATCTGATCAAGCCGTTCACCGCGGAACAACTGCAGGCCCGGCTGATCAAGGCGCTGTACAAGAAACGTTTCTTCGAGCGGGTTTTCCGACATCTCGACGCCGGCGCTTTCAACGACGCCCTGGCGGCATGCAATGCGCTGCTCGGAACGGACGAGCAGTTCCTCTACGACATCCTCCGTTTCAAGGGTGAAATTCTCAACGCGCTGGGGCGGCACGAGGAAGCAAAGGCGGTTTACCAGCAGGTGCTCGATCACGCCGTCGTGCCTTGGGCACGCATGGGCCTGGCCATCGCCTTGCGCGGGCTCGACGAACTCGCCGAAGCCGAAAACATCGGCTGCGAGCTGATCGACGACTTCCCCGAATACCTCGCCGCCTACGACTTCGTCGCCAGCGTCCGAGAAGAAATGGGCCGGCTCGGCGAAGCACAGGAGACTCTGCTAAAGGCAGCGGCCATCTCGCCAAACAACTCGGCCCGGCAACGCATCGTCGGCGACGTGGCGGTGCGCAACAACGCGCTCGACGTTGCGGAACGAGCCTACGGGAAGGTGCTGGAGCGTCACCGCGGGTCGTCTCTGCGCGTCATCGACGACTACACCAACCTGACGCGGGTGATGCTCGACCGCGGCCGCACCGACGGCGCACGCAAGGTAACTCAGGAGTTACGCCGTGACTTGCGCGGCAATCCGCAAGGAGAGCTTGCCGCGCTGGTCATGGACAGTCTGTGCGCCAACCAGGCCGGAGAACCGGCCAAGGCCAGGCAAGCCCTGGACAAGGCGCTGGCGATGCACGAGGACATGCAGGACGGCTTCAGCAAATCCGGTCTTTCGCAGAAGATCGCCGTGGATCTGGCGCACGCCTGCCTCGCCGCCGGCGACGAAGCCAGCGCCCAGGCCATCCTCGGCAAGGTAGCTGCCGAAAACCACGAGGACCGCGGCATGATCGCCCAGATCCAGGGCGTTTTCGCCAAGACCGGCAAGGAGGATGCCGGGCAGTCGCTACTCGCCAAGGTAGGCCGCGAGATTGTCGAACTGAACAACCGCGGCGTGCTTGCCGCCCGCAGCGGCGACATTGAGGCGGCGGTGCGAATGCTGATCGAAGCGGCCGAACGCGTGCCGAACCTGCAGTTCCTGGTCAACGCCAGCAAGGCCATCTTTACCCTGCTCGCCCGCAAGGGATGGGACGAGGAAATGGCCGAACGTGGCCTGCGCTACCTGCAACTGGCACAATCCAAGGACAGTCGCAGCCCCAAGGTCATTTCCGCGCGCGAGATGTACTACCAGGCCGCCCGCAAGTACGGCATCGAGGTTACCGCGCTGGGCAACCGTGGCCCGGGCTTATCCTGACCCATCTGAATCATTCAGAATACGCCGAGCAACAGCCGCTTCAGCGGCGCAGGCAACGCTGCCGAATCGATATCACCCACGGCCAGCCACGTCCATCCGGGTTCCCCGAGCCGTTTTTCATCCCGCTCGACGCGGTGGAATTTCGGCCTGATCGTCAGATGGAAATGGCTGAAGCTGTGCTGCACTGCGGGCAGATCACTGGCTTGCACCAGCCGGCAACCATGACGCGCTGCGAAGCTATCCACCCCGTCTTCCGGCTCTTCCGGCAACGCCAGCAACCCACCCCAGATCCCGGCCGGTGGCCGACGCTCCAGCAACACACGCCGCCCATCGGTCAGCACAAGCATCGACGCTTCCCGCCGCGGCAGAGGCTTGCCGGGCTTCGCCACGGGCAGCTCCGCCTGGCGTCCTTCTTTCCGGGCGACGCAGATATCGGCCATCGGACAATCGCCGCAAACGGGATTTGTCCGGGAGCACAGCGTCGCGCCGAGATCCATGATCCCCTGCGTATACGCTTCGATATGCGCTGTCGGCAACAGCAATTCTGCGAGCCGCCACATCTCCTTTTCCACGACGGCGGAACCTGGAAATCCCTCGATTCCGAAGCAGCGAGCCAGAACCCGCTTGACGTTTCCATCAAGAATCGCCGCCCGCGCGCCGAAGGCGAATGCGGCGATTGCCGCCGCCGTCGAACGTCCGATCCCTGGCAAAGCAGCGAGTTGCTGCGAATCGGCGGGAAAAGATCCGCCATGCTTTTCGACAACGACCTGCGCACAGCGATGCAGGTTGCGCGCCCGCGCATAGTAGCCAAGCCCCGCCCAGTGTTCGAGCACGGTGTCTATCGGCGCTGCAGCCAGCGTCTGCACATTGGGAAAGCGTTCAAGAAAACGCTGATAGTAGGGAATCACCGTTGTCACCTGTGTCTGCTGCAACATGATCTCGGACAGCCAAATCCTGTAGGCATCGCGAGTGTTCTGCCAGGGCAAATCATGGCGGCCACGCTGGCGCTGCCAGCGGACCAGGCGCGCAGCGAAGGAAACGTCGAGATCAGGCATGGGAATACGAATGGGAAGACGACAACAGGGGCAGATGACGGGTCTATAATGGCCGCCCAATGGGTTCGGTAGGCGCGGCGGGACTGAACTTCCACGCCCGGTGCCGATCTTAGCATGCCGTTATTTTCTGCCCCGGACCACCAATGACCGAGATTGAATCCGCCCCCTCCGAAGCTGCATTCGACAGCCGCGAATTCCGCAACACGCTGGGCCGCTTCGCTACCGGCATCACCATCGTGACCGCCTTGGGATCTGACGGGAAACCGATCGGTGTAACGATCAGTTCGTTCAACTCCGTTTCGCTCGACCCGCCGCTGATCCTTTGGAGCCTGTCAGCCAACTCACCCAAGCTGGAAGCCTTTCGTCAGGCCGACCGCTATGCGATCAACGTCCTGGCGGCAGACCAGCGCGGGTTGTCCAACCGTTTTGCCTCGCGCAACGATGACCGCTTTGCCGATGTTCCCGTGCGCACCGAACCCGGCGGCGCCCCTCTGATCGACGGTTGCTGTGCCTGGTTCGAGTGTACGCACGAAGCGCATTACCCCGGCGGCGACCATGTCATCTTCGTAGGACGTGTCAAACGCTTCGCCCGGGGCGAGGCCACATCGCCGCTGGTCTTCTTTGACGGAACCTATTGCTGGCTCGACATGGACGAAGCCGATTGAATCAGCCAAAAAAACCGGTACGATCACGCTTCGGTCAGACGAACCGCCACCACAAACAACTTCGCGGGGAACATCATGGCTAGCAAACCCAAATCTTCGGCAAACTCATCCCGCACGATCATGCTGGCCTCAATTGCTATCGGGATCCTGCTCACCGTGATCATCTGGCCGCTATCGATGATCGGCAAGGGCGATCCCTCGGCGGAGAGCGCAGACGATGCCGAACTGCGCATCCAGCCGGTCGCCCGCGTCGAACTGAAGAAGGCCGCCGCGCCATCGGATGGAAAACCGCGAAGCGCCGAAACCATCTATAACACGATCTGCAAGGCCTGCCACGATACCGGCGTTGCAGGCGCGCCGAAGACCGGCGACAAGGCGGCATGGGCGCCGCGAATCGCCCAAGGCGACGCGGCCTTGCTTCAGTCAGTCATCAACGGCAAAAATGCCATGCCGCCACGCGCCGGTGACGCAACGCTTACCGACGACGAACTCAAGGCTGCTGTCGCGTTCCTGACCGGCAAGGCCAAGTAACTCTTTTCCACTCGAAAATAGGGGAGCCCACGCTCCCCTTTTCGTTCTTCGCCTCGCTTACAGCATTGCGGGCATGGCGACGTCGTAGCGCCCCGCCGCCGCCGTCAGCGCCTCAAGTGCCTTCGGCGCAACATCGAGCCCCGTATGCTGTGCTTCGGCAATTCGCCGCTGGGCCATTTCGCCTGGCATGCGCACGGGATTCGCAGGATCGATCGGTGCGTTGGCATGGCAGCGCCCGGTCAGGAAGTCCATCTGGCGCAGGAAGGCCTCCCGCCCGGCAAAAGCATCGGGGTCGATC
>QKII01000332.1 GCA_003249625.1 Propionivibrio sp.
CCATAGTGATAAACCGGCAAGGCAACATTCACGTCCGGCATCTTCAGCTCGGTCATCAACTCCTCGGCACGCTTGTACATCGCCGCGTAATTCATCCGCCCGCCGGGCAGCGTGATTTCGTTGCCCATGAAGATGTTTTCCGCGACCGACAATTGCGGCACCAGCATCAGTTCCTGGTGAATGATGACGATGCCCGCTTCCTCGGTCTCGCGAATCGACGTTGCCTTGAGTTCCTGGCCATCCCAAAAAATCTGGCCTTGCCAGGTGCCGTAGGGATACACCGCCGACAACACCTTCTACACCGCCGACAACACCTTCATCAGCGTCGACTTGCCCGCGCCATTCTCGCCACACAAGCCGACAACCTCGCCAGCGCGCACCTTGAGGTCGATGCCGTCAAGGGCCTTCACTCCATTGAAGTCCTTGACGATATTCCGCATATCGAGCAAATACTCAGCCATGATCCCCCGTCCCGAAAAATGAACGCACCCCTGCGCGACGACAGGAACATCCCTGTCGCCACGCCATGAGGTTTACATCCCGAGTTGTTCCTTCGTGTAGAAGTTGTCCTTGACCAAGGTATCCATGTTTTCCTTGGTGATGACGATCGGATCGAGCAGGATCTGCGGAATGCCACCCTCAGCCTTTTCGGCCTTGTAATTAACCTTCTCGCCCTTGACCAGAGCCACCGACACCTTGGCCGCTTCCGTGGCGATCAGGCGCAACGACTTGTAGACGGTCATCGTTTGTGTCCCCGCGAGGATGCGCTTACAGGCCGCCAACTCGGCGTCCTGGCCGGTGACCGGCACCTTGCCCGCAAGCTTCTGTCCTGCCAACGCCTGAATGATGCCACCAGCAGTACCGTCATTCGGACCGAGGAAGCCGTCGATCTTGTTCTCGTACTTCGTCAGGACGTTCTCGGCAATCGACAGCGCGTTGGACGGCAGCCAGTCCTTGACGGCCTGCTCACCGAGAATCTTGACCTTGCCACTCTTGATCGCCGGATCCATCGCCTTCATTGCCCCAGCCTTGAACATCTTGGCGTTGTTGTCGCCGGGATCGCCGGAAAGCACATAAACGCTGCCACCCTTCGGCATGGCCTTCATCAGCGCCTCGCCCTGCATAAAGCCGACACGCTCGTTGTCGAACGAAATATAGACGTCGATGTTCCGGCTCTTGATCAGGCGATCGTAGGAAACGACCTTGATCCCCGCTTTCTTGGCCTCACGGAGCACGTTGGACAACGTCGACTGGTCCTTCGGAACGATTACCAGAGCATCGACCTTCTGCGAAATCAGGTTCTCGATCTGCGACACCTGCTTGGCGGTATCGCCATCCGCCGACTGGACGTTGACTTCGGCCCCCAGTTGCTTGGCCGCCTCGATGAAAAAATCGCGGTCACGCGCCCAGCGTTCGACGCGCAAATCATCGATCGAGAAGCCGATGACCGGCTTTTCCTTGGACGCCATAGCCGGCATGGAAACGCATGCCGCCGCGGCGACAAGAACGGACAAAAGGGTACGGCGAACTGTGAAACGGCTCATCAGAATTCTCCTTCAATTAACGGGGCGCACCCCAGCAGGACAACTACATCGAATGGAATCCGCCAACGGGACGCCGACGGACACTCACCACACAGCAACAAACCGGCGACACGCACCCGGGGAAACTCCGGGTATGCCTCACCTTGAACACTTCACGGAATGTTATGTAATGGAAGGGCCGCAAAAAATGCGCACGCGCACGGCGACAAAGACGCACCGACGGCGCGCGGATGCCTGCAACTTGACTGTCTGAACCATCAACCCCTCCATTTTCCCGGCAGTCTTTGTCTTTTTTTGCCTGCCGTGATCAATCGCATTTCCCTACGTCCGCCAGCGTTATGTTTTTTTACCGGTCGGGCGTGCGCAAAACATTAGTTCATTTTTCTTACTAATACAACACTTTTTTTTCAGACCATGAAACATGACGCCACTCAACGTCAGCGGTTGCAAACACGGTAGTCCATTGGCCGGGTCAGCACATGCTTGACCAGCGCCGCCGCGCCAATACCGATCGAATGCGAGCCAAAGCGCGCCAAACGCAGTTCGGGTAGCGGCAACGAACAATCGCGTGAAAACCCTTCAAGACAGGAAAATGCCGCATCAAGCAAGGGAGGCCCGAGGTCGCACAATGGGCCGCCAATCACGACGCGCCCGGGGTTAAACGATGTCCACAGATTCTGGATCAGCACCCCGAGATAGTGACCGGCACGCCGCACCGACAAATGCGCGGATTCATCGCCGCGGTCGAGCAACTGGCGGATCGTCTCGACCGAAAGCAGATCATCTGCCCGTCCCGAGATGCGCGTACTGACCGCACGCTGCCCAATAAAGGCTTCCGCACACCCACGCCGCCCGCACGAGCACACCGGCCCTTCGACCTGCAGAATCGAATGCCCTACCTCTCCTGCAAACCCATCGGCACCGAGAAACAGACGCCCGCGCACGACCACACCGGCTCCAACGCCAACGCCAAGCCCCAGATAAATCAACGGATCCGGCAACGACGCTTCGGCAAATTCGAATTCGTATTCGCCGAGCACCGCCACGTCGTAATCGTTCTGAACCAGAACCGGGAGTTCTGCAACGCCACAAGCCGCCAGTTCGGCGGCGAATACCGCATGAAAGGAAAAGTCCCGCCACCCCAGGTTCGGTGCCAGCTTGACAGTTCCCTGATGGTCGAGAACCGCACCAGGAACGCCGACCCCGACCCCGAGAAGCACTCGTCCGGCGGCACACACCTTGGTGACGACCTTGGCCACCAACGCTGCAAGACGCGGCACGACGTCTTCCGGACGCTTGCCCGGAAGCGGCTCCGATGCCGCTTCGAGCACCTCGCCGGTCAGTGACACGTCAGTGACACTGCCAGCACACTCAGCCCTTCCAGACTCACGTCAGCACCAACCATCGCCAGGCGCCGACCGTCTAGCCCCAGAGGGGTCGGCCGGCGGCCGATCGCCCCGGTTACCTGCACATCCGACTCGCACAACCAACCCGACGCAATAAGATCCTGCACCAGCAATCCGACCGTTGATTTTGTCAGCCCGGTCGCGTTGGCCAAATCGGCACGCGACAGCCCCGCCCCCTGCTGGACAGCACGCACAATGTTTATTTCGCGCAGCAGACTCTGATCACCGGTAATTGTCATGATTGCCCACCCCGAGCGCACTAGTTTGTAAACTTCTCAAACAATTATCCCTGCTCAATGAATGGCAATCAACTGAAAATGATCACTTCCAGACAACTGTTGCCGGAACCAATCGCACTCGAAGCCCATTGAGTCCGGCTGTTTTCCGCCAGCGATGCTAAGATGAAAAAATAAAAATCATATGCACAGCGACCGGCCCGTTTCATGGCCGCCCAGGAGGAGTCGTCATGCCCGACAACGATCTCAAAGACGTGTTTCTTGGCCGCCAGCCGATTCTCGATCGCAAGCAGCAACTGTTCGCCTACGAACTGCTCTTTCGTGGCAGCAGCGCCGAGACCGGCAATTTTGCCAGCTTCATCGACGGTAATCAGGCAACAGCCACAGTCATCATCAATGCTTTTACCGAATTCTCGATCGCCGATGCACTTGGCCCTTACCAAGGCTTCATCAAAGTCGACCATGGCCTGTTGTTCAGCGACCTGATCCACGCCCTGCCGCCACATACGGTAGTGCTGGAAATTCTCGACTCGGTATCCCAGACGCCCGAGATGATCGAGCGTTGCGAGAAGTTGCGACAGGCGGGCTACGTGTTGGCCACACGCATACGCCCGGAGTCGCTCGATGTCGAAAAGCCGCTGCTGCAAATCGCCGAGGTAATCAAGGTTGACATCAGTCGCGTCGAGCCGGAACGTCTGAAACAGCTGGCGCCCGCACTAAAGCCGCTGAAAAAGACGCTGCTCGCCGAAAAAGTCGAGAGCGACGCACAGATGCGCCTGTGCCACGAACTGGGTTTCGACCTGTTCCAGGGCTACTACTTCGCCCGCCCGACGGTCATGCAGGGCAAGCGCCTGCAAAGCTCGGAGGTGGCGCTGCTGCGCCTGCTCGGGCTGATCAGCCAGGACGCAGATACCGCGGAGATCGAGAAGGTCTTCAAGCAGGAACCGGTGCTGACGCTTAACCTGCTGCGACTGACCAACTCGGCCGCTGCCGGCATGCCGACGAAAATCACGTCGCTGCGCCATGCCATCACTCTCCTCGGTCGCCGCCAGCTGTTGCGCTGGCTGCAACTACTGCTCTATAGCGGTGCCGCGACAACGGCCGGCGCGGTCAATCCGTTGCTGCAACTGGCGGCGACGCGAGGCCGCCTGATGGAATTGCTGGTCGACCGTACACCGAGCGTCAAGGAAGGCGGCCGGGACCTGATTGACCAGGCGTTCATGGTCGGCATTCTTTCGCTAATGCCGACACTGATCGGCAACAGCATGAACGAGATCCTCGCCCAACTGCCGCTGGCCCGGCCGGTACTCGATGCGCTCGGCAATCGACTTGGCGTGCTCGGTGACCTGCTAAGCCTGATCGAATCGCTGGAAAACGAGGATAGTGAAAAAGCCGCCGCCGTGCTGACCCGCCTGCCGGAAATCGACACCACCTACGCAAACAGCTGCCTGACGCGTGCGCTGGCGTGGGCCAATAACCTGGCACGCGAGGCGTCGTAACAGGTTGCCAGTCGCGCGTAGCCCCCATTCGCATTTAGAATATTCCTTCGATCCACCGCCGGGGCGTCCTCGCCGACATGTCCGAATCCGACCATTCACAGATCTTCCTTGGCCGCCAGCCGATTCTCGGGCGCGAACAACAGCTGCTGGCCTATGAACTGCTCTTCCGCGACGGACCGATCCTGACCGCCAACCGCGCCGAAATCATCGATCCGTCACAGGCCACGGCCACGGTCATCGCCAACGCGTTCACCGAACTCAGCGCCAACGAGACCCTCGGCCCCTACCGAGGCTACATCAACGTTGATCAGGAATTCCTGTTCAACGACCTGATCGAAGCCCTGCCACCCAAGGTGGTCGTACTGGAAATACTGGAAACCGTCCAACCCTCCCCCGAAGTCATCGCGCGCTGCCAGCAGTTGCGCGACAAGGGTTTTTCGCTGGCCATCGACGACGTCGTGGAAATCACCGACGCGGCCCGCCCGCTGCTCGAACTGGCGGACATCATCAAAGTCGACGTGCTTGGCCTTGAAGCTGAAAAGCTCACGATGCTGGCGCAGCAATTGAAGCCGTTCGGAAAGAAGCTGCTCGCAGAAAAGGTCGAGTCGGCGGAACAGGTCGAGCTGTGCAAACGCCTTGGTTTCGAACTTTTTCAGGGGTACTACTTCGCCAAGCCGGCACTCATTGTCGGCAAGAAACTCAACCCTTCGCAGCTGGCGTTGCTACGCCTGCTGGCACTGGTTCTGCAGGACGCCGACACGAGCCAGATCGAAAATGCCTTCAAGGTCGAGCCGGGGCTGACGGTCAACATGCTGCGCCTGACCAATTCGGTCAGTAACGGACTGACCACGCGCATCACCTCGCTTCGCCACGCCATCACCATCCTCGGGCGCAGACAGTTGCAACGCTGGTTGCAACTGCTGATCTATACCAACCCCAAAGGCGGTAGCCAGGGCGACAATCCGCTACTGCAACTCGCCGCAACCCGCGGGCGGCTTCTTGAATTGCTTTCCGACCGAATCCTGCCGCGCAACCGGGAATTTGCTGATCAAGGTTTCATGGTCGGAATCATGTCGCTGATGCCAGCCCTGCTCGGTGTGACGATGGAGGAAATTCTCACGCACCTGCCGGTGGCGCAACGCGTCAAGCTGGCGCTCGTCGAACAGAACGGCCAGCACGGCCAGCTGCTGCAACTGGCAATAGCTACCGAACAGAGCGATCCGGAGCTTCTCGAAGAGGCGCTGCAGCGCGTACCGGCCATCGGGCTTGACTTCCTCAATGACTGTCTTGCCCAGGCGTTGTTCTGGGCCAACAACCTTGGGCGCGAAAAGGCCGACGAGTTCTAGACATGAGCGAACCTGGCCTCAACGACACCTACCTCAGCCGTCACCCGATCCTTGACCTGCAGCAGGAACTTGTCGGTTACGAATTGCAGTTACAGCCCTCCGGCGAAGCCGCTTCCAATGGAAAGGACAAGGAAAACGCGGCGTTGTTGATCTGCTCGGCCTACGCCGAACTCGGGATCCGCAACGCACTTGGGCACAAAAAGGCGTTTCTCCGCATCAACCAGGACTTCCTGCACGACGATGCCATCGAGGCCTTGCCGGCGGACTGCGTCGTGCTGCAAATCCCGGCTGACCGGGCACCTGACGAAACCACACTGGAACGCTGTCGCGCCCTGCGCGAGCGGCGCTATTCGCTGGCACTCGCAGACTACACAGGCCTTGATGAACGCAACGCAGCATTGCTGACGATGGTCGACGTGATCGGGGTTAACATTCGCGACAAGAGTGCGCAACAACTCCTCGAACTCGCCGGCCCGCTAAAGCACCTGCCACTCAAACTGTTCGCCCAGCACGTGGAAACCCGGGAGGCGTTCAAGCGAGGCCGTGACGCGGGCTTCCAACTATTCCAGGGCAACTACTTCGCCCGCCCGGAAATCGTCAGCGGACGTCGCCTGTCAGCCTCGCAGGCGACGCTCATCGAACTGATAAACCTCGCCAGCCGCGACGCCGACACAGTCAAACTTGAAGAGCGCATCAAGCACGACGCGGCGCTGACGGTCAATTTGCTGAGCATTGTTAACTCAGTCGGCTTCGGGATGACCCGGCGCATCAGTTCGCTGCGCCACGCAATTACCATCCTCGGTCGACGCCAGTTGCAACGTTGGCTGCAACTGCTTCTGATGACGCCAGCAGGAAAGCCACCGGACCCGAGCCGCATTCCACTGCTCCAGGTCGCAGCGCTGCGTGGACGCATGCTCGAACTGCTCGTAGGTCATCTTCGTCCGCGCGACGCCGCACTGGCTGGCCAGGCCTTTATCACCGGCATCATGTCAATGATGCCGGCAGCACTCGGCCTGCCGATGGATGAAATATTCGAGCAGATCGCCCTCGAACACGAAATCGTCGCGGCTTTGCAGTCCTACCAGGGACTCCTCGGCAAGATGCTGGCGCTGATCGAATGTTACGATGCGGAAGACATCAGCGGCTGCGACGAGATCCTGGCCGGGTTCCTTGGCAACGGATTGGACCGCCACATGCTCAACAACTGCCTGACGGATTCACTGCGCTGGATCAACGGCAGCAACTGCGACAACGAAATTGACCAACCACCTGACTGAAACGCCATGCAGAACATTCTGATCACCGGAGGTGCCGGCTACATCGGCTCGCACACCTGCGTCGAACTGCAGGCGGCCGGCTACAACCTGGTCGTCATCGACAATTTTTCCAACAGCAAGCCGGACGTCTTGCGCCGGGTCGAGCAGATCAGCGGCCGGACGCTCACGTTCGAGGAAGTCGACATCCGCGACCGCGGCGCACTGCGCGACGTTTTCCGGCACCATGCAATCGACGCAGTCATCCATTTCGCCGGACTCAAGGCTGTTGGAGAATCAGTAACACAGCCGCTGCGCTACTACGACAACAACATCTCGGGAAGCGTCGCGCTATTCGAGGTAATGGCCGAATCCGGCGTCAAGACGCTGGTTTTCTCCTCCTCGGCCACGGTCTATGGCGACCCGCACAGCGTCCCGATCCGCGAAGACTTCCCGCTTTCCGCGACCAATCCGTACGGCCGCTCAAAGCTGATGCTGGAAGAAATCCTGCGAGATCTCTCACGCTCTGATGAAACCTGGCACATCGCCCTGCTGCGCTACTTCAATCCGGTCGGCGCACACGAATCGGGGACGATCGGAGAGGATCCGAACGGCATCCCGAACAACCTGATGCCCTACATCACCCAGGTCGCGGTCGGCAAGCTGCCGGAACTCTCCGTATTCGGCAACGATTACCCGACGCCGGACGGAACCGGCGTGCGTGACTACATACACGTCGTCGACCTGGCGCGCGGGCACCTGGCGGCGCTCAAGGCAATCGACGACAAGTCCGGCGTCACGACGGTCAATCTCGGCACCGGCCAGGGCTACAGCGTACTCGACGTCGTCAGCGCATTCGAAAAGGCCAGCGGCCGCCCGGTCCCCTACCGGATCGTCGATCGCCGCTCCGGCGACGTCGCGCAATGCTACGCCGACCCCGCGCTGGCCAACGAGTTGCTCGGCTGGCGCGCCGAAAAGGATCTCGATGCAATGTGTCGCGATTCCTGGCGCTGGCAGGAGTGGGCCGCGGCACACAAGCCCTGACACTGAACACACCCCCCAATGGAGACAAGCATGAAAATCGTGGTACTCGACGGCGCAACCCTGAACCCCGGCGACCTGACCTGGGATGCCTTGGCTCGCGAAGGCCAGCTGACCGTGCATGACCGCACCCCGCCAGAACTCGTCATTGAGCGCATCGGCGACGCCGAGATCATCTTCACCAACAAAACCGTGCTGACCCGGGAAATCATCGCTGCATGCCCGAACGTGCGCTTCATCGGCCTGCTGGCTACCGGCTACAACGTCGTCGACATAGCCGCTGCACGTGAAAAAGGTATCGACGTCTGCAACATCCCGACCTACGGCACCCAATCGGTCGCCCAGTTCGCCGCCGCGCTCCTCCTCGAACTTTGCCATCGCGTCGGACGCCATGCCGACGACGTACGCGCCGGCAACTGGGGAAAAAGCGTCGACTTCTGCTACTGGCTCAACCCACTGACCGAACTCGACGGAAAGACGCTCGGACTGGTCGGCTTCGGGCGCATCGGACAAGCCTTCGCGCGAATCGCGCAGGGGTTCGGCATGAAGGTCGTAGTCTTCGACAAGGCAGTCAACAAGGCGCTGGAGAGCGATACGCTGAAGTACGTCACGCTCGACGAACTGTACGCGACTGCCGACGTAATCAGCCTGCACTGCCCGCTGTTTGACGAAAACAAGGGCATGATCAACGCGACGGCAATTGCCCGTATGAAGCCGGGAGTGATGCTCATCAACACCTCGCGCGGCCCGCTGATCAACGAACAGGATCTCGCTGATGCGCTGGCGACCGGTCGCGTTGCTGGTGCGGGTGTAGACGTGCTCTCCTGCGAACCTCCGAAGCCGGATAATCCACTTCTCTCCGCACCGAACTGCATCGTTACCCCGCATATTGCCTGGGCGACTAAGGAAGCGCGGGAACGCCTGATGGGAATCGCGGTCGACAATGTCATCGCATTCAAGAAAGGCGTACCACAGAACGTGGTGAACTGACGGCCATGAAACTCTCCTTCTTCGGCGCAGCCGGCGAAGTCACTGGCTCGTGCTATCTCGTTGAAACCGGCCGGACACGGTTTCTGGTCGATTGCGGCATGTTCCAGGGGGGGCCGGAGGCCAGGACCAAGAACCTCGGTGCGCTGAAGTTCGGCGGCGACGTGCGGAACATCGACTTTGTCCTGCTGACACACGCGCACATCGACCACTCTGGCCTGCTCCCGCGCCTGGCTGTGCTCGGCTACCGCGGACCGATCTACGCCACGCCGGCGAGCATCGACCTCCTCGGCGTGCTGCTCCCGGACAGCGCGCACATCCAGGAGAAGGAGACCGAGTGGCAGTTGCGCCATCGCCGCCGCAAGGGAAAGAACGACCGAGGCGTACCGGCACCGCTCTACACCGTTGCCGAGGCCCAGACGGTGCTCCGGCAGTTCCGGCCAGCCCCCTACGGTGAAACCATTTCGCCGACAGAAAACGTCCGTGTCCGCTTCCATGATGCAGGACACATCCTCGGATCGGCCTGGCTGGAAGTTACCGTCGAAGGAGAGGGGCAACCCCGCCGGCTGGTCTTTTCCGGCGATCTGGGAATGCACAGTCGTCCAGTGCTGCGCGATCCGGAAAAAGTAATTCCCGAAGCCGACGTTGTGCTCATCGAATCAACCTACGGCAACCGCCAGCACCGCGCGATGCCGGAGACGGAAGAGGAAATCGTCGACGCCTTCGAGCGCACCCGCGCCACCCACGGCAACCTGATCATTCCGGCCTTTGCGGTCGGCCGTACACAGGAAATCCTCTACATTCTGGCCGACCTCGTGCGGCGTGGACGTATTTCGCCGTTGAAGGTCTATGTCGACTCGCCAATGGCCAACGAGGCGACACGCATCACCGTTGCCCACGACGAACTTCTCGACGCCGAGACGCGCGAGTTGATCGCCTGGCAGGAGGAACACCCCGAGAAGATGCGGGTCGAGTTCGTCGCCGACGTCGAGCGTTCCAAGGAACTCAATGCAATGCGCGAAGGCGCGGTAATCATCTCCGCCAGCGGCATGTGCGAAGCTGGCCGGATCAAGTACCACCTGCGGGAAAACCTGCCGCGCAGCGAATGCAGCATCTTGATCGCCGGTTTCCAGGCCGGTGGAACGCTGGGACGCCGGCTCGTCGATGGCGCGCGCGTCGTCAAGATCTTCGGCGAGACGATTCCTGTACGGGCACGGATCTATACCGTTGGCGGCCTTTCAGCGCACGCTGACCAGAGCGCGCTGCTGAACTGGCTTCGCGGCTTCCACAAGCCACCGCAGATTACCTTCGTCACGCACGGGGAATCAACGGCTGCCGAAGTATTCACCACCGCCATTCATGAACAACTGGGGTGGAAGAACGTGTTCCGCCCCGTTCGAGGTGAAAGTTTCGATATTTAACCGCGAAGGAAACTGTCGCACAGAATTGTTGTCTGAGTTTGCAAACGGCCTGCATTCGTCGTGTAGCCGCGACGCAAAGCCGGCCATCCCGATCGATGAACCCCGCAGCAGGAGATCATCATGGAACTGGACGAACTCAACGTATTGCTCGCCCTCGCCGCCGCAACCCCTTATGCCGCGGAAGCCACTTACCGTTGGATGAAGCATTCCGGTACTGGCAAAGCGGTCGTCCGCTTCCTGCAAAGCCACTTTACCCAGATTCAACACTGAGCGGAGAGGCCTTCATCGCCCTGCAATATTCATCCCCGACAATCCACCCCGCATCAATAATTGGATTGTCGGAATAATGCACAAACTCGATCACTACGTCGGCCGCATCGTGCGGCTGAAAGATCAGGCTTATCAGCAACTCATCCGCCGCGGACGGCGCTTAGTCGAACATCAGGAGAATTTTTTCCTCGTCGCCGCCGTCGACCGGCAAGTGAGTCGTCTGATCTGCTATGGCGCCGACCGGCGCATCGATGTCGGACCTGCGGATATCGTTCTCGTCTGAACGCTCCGCACCGCTGCCCGAAGACACCGATTCAGAACTCGCGTTCTTGTCTCACCCACTGGCGCGGATCGCCCCGTTCGACCCTGAATGCCATCACGCCGATCACACGCCCGTCCTGCGTCCCGACGGAAAAGCGCCACGACCCCGGCTGCGGGTTGAGTACCCACGAATAGCCGCGAAAGCCCCGCACCCGACCACCGGTGCTGCGAAAACGGTCGCGGTAGATCAGCCGCCAGCCGTCATCGTCAAGAAATTCCCAGCGGTGTTGCAGATAAGCCGTCAGCCCCAGCGGCGCAAATACCGCCGACACCCCGTAGAGACGCGCGCCCTCTTCCACGTGCACGGTGGCTGCCTGGTCGCGCCAGAACTGCCACTCTGGCGGCTGCTCCACCGTCAGCATGAAGCGGCCGTCCGTCTGCACGAAATCGTGGCCAACGGCCATGTCCCGACTCACCAACGGCACTGGTGCGATCATCCCGAGGTTCCAGGCGACGAGCAGCGACACGGCCACCCCCCAGGCCGGACCGATCCGTCCCGGTCGCCCGGGCGCCACCCAATACACCACCGTTGCGGTCAGGATACCGGCGAGCGTTGATGCGTAGAACCAGCGCGGATCGAGACTGCCGATCAGATGCGGCAAAACGAAGTTCAGCAGCAGGATGGCGTTCAGCGCAAAAAGCGCCCAGGTCAGGGTGAAACGCCGCCCGTAGCGGTCGCCGGCGAACTCGTTGGCAACCAGCAGGCCGCCGAGCGCCGCCGCCGTGATCCAGGCGCCGAAATGCCCAGAGCTCTTGAAATAGAAGATGAACAGCGCCGAAAAAATGCTGCCGAAGAAGAATTGCACGAGCAGGTACGGCGCCTGCCAGCGGAAACGCGCGACATGCCCTTTCAGGTCGGCGGCGGGCAACGGAGGTTCCTTCTCGCGCGCGTCACGCCAGGCCAGCCACACGATGAAGACCGCCGCACCGGCCAGATACGCGCCAAGCAGCCAGAAATCGAACATCCTGACGCGCTTCCCCAGCGTCAGGGCATCAACGATGAAGCCGCCGAAAAAGGCGACCACCGGATAGAGACGGCGCAGCAGTTTCACGAAACGACGAAGCTGAATGGCTGTTAGGACATATATGGTACGCCAATCCCGGCCGCCTTCGGCCGGCCTCCCTATGTGACTTTCGTTTCCGTTTATGCATGGCATATGCCAGAATTCGTACTCCCATCAATTCCGCCGCCGCTCGCGGAGCCATCGAGAAAGCACACCATGGAAATCACCCTGATCGTCGATAACGAGGCTCCGGCCGGACTGGTGGTCGAACACGGCTTTGCCGCCTGGATCGACACCGGAAAAGAGGGCTTCCTCTTCGATACCGGCCAAGGGGGAGCACTCGTACCCAACGCCGAGATACTTGGGTTCGACCTGAACCGGGCCAGCGCCCTCATCCTGAGCCACGGTCACTACGACCACACCGGCGCTATCCCCGCCTTTCTCGCCGCCAACGGACACGCGCCGGTCATTCACGGGCGCGGAGCGACGATCCGCCGCTTCAGTTGCCATCCGGAGCAAACCCCACGGCAGGTAGGCATGGCCGATGAGGTACGAACGGCGCTCGACCAGTTGCCGCCGGAACGGCACATCGTGTTCGACGTCCCGCGCTACCTGCGACCGGGTATCGGCATCACTGGCCCGGTTCCGCGCCATTCCTCCCTCGAGGACACGGGTGGCCCCTTTTACCTGGATGATGAGAAAACGCAGCCCGACCCGATCACCGACGACCTTTCGCTATGGTTCGAGACCGCCGACGGCCTGGTGATCCTCACCGGCTGCTGTCATTCCGGACTCGTCAACACGGTTCGCCACGCACAGCGGATCAGCGGCACCAACCGTATCCACGGCATCATCGGCGGCCTGCACCTGCTCAATGCCGCACCCGATCGGCTGGAAGCCACGCTCACCTTCCTCCGCGATTGCGCGCCAGACTTCCTGCTGCCTTGCCACTGCACCGGGGCGCACATCATCGACCGGCTAAGGGCTGAATTCGGCGACACAGTGGTCAAGACCGGCGGCGCGGGGCAGACGATCGAGGTGTGACGCGAGCGACGATCCAGGCAATCACGATCGCCGCCAGCGGAATCCCGAGCGCCAAGCCGACATTCCCCAGTTTTTCCGGCGCCACCAGCAGCAATGCGCCGAGACCGAGCATCATCAGGCCGGAGAGCAGCTTGAGCAAACGTCCCTCGCGTTCGCTGAGCTTGCGTGCGCCCATGGTACGCACGAAGGCAATGACGATTGCCAGCAGGGGCAGCACGTAGATCACGTTGTATAGCGCGAGGTAGAGGTAGTGCTGTGCCGCGCCGCCGGCCTGCAACGTCAGCAAGCGGGTAAACAGCATCGGGAAGCCGGCCGTACACAGCAGTTCGTAGAAATTGGCGGAAACCGCGAGAACGACGGTGGCAGCAAGCATCGCCGGCAGGCATTCAGCGCTCAGCAGGCGGCGGGCCCGCTGGAAGATGGTCGCCTTGCCGCTGTCGGAAATCGAGAAGGAGGGGCCCTGCCGGAAGCGCACGAAATCCTTCACATTGACCGCGCCCATCAGCACAGCCAGCAGGCCGGCCGCACCGGTCACCCAGGGCAGGCTGCCGAGGACGAGGAACAGGTTGAGCCAGGCGGCCATGAAGGCGAAGTACATCAGCCCGGAAAACGCCACGAAAATCCCGCCGATCAGCGCCATCCGCCGCCGGTTCGACTGGTGCACGAGCAACGAGAGCAGGAAAAGCAGCACGAAGAACGCGCAGGGATTGAAGGCATCCATGCCGGCGATGAGTACCGTCAGCAGCGGCAGCGAGATATGCGCAGGGTCGAGGTAGCCGAGCAGCGGCAGGCGAATCGTTGTGGTATCGGATCTGGCCGCGACGTTCCGCTGCGTCCGGCACGCCACCAGCCGATCGAGAAACGCCGCCATCCCCGGCTCGCTGCTGTCGAGCCCGACCTCCATCTGCCCGCAATAGATAAGCGTCGGCACCGCGCGTGCCTCGCCACCGACCCGGCTGGCCATCTCCACAAAGCGATCAACATTCGCGCGCTGCTCACTTAGTTCAAAGTCATGCAACCGAATCCAGCCATGCCGCGCAGCCAGATCGAGCAGGCGCGGGCGTGCTTCGAGGCAATGGGGGCAGCTCTTCGACCAGAACAGGTAGAGATGCACCTGCGCGCCATCCGACCCCGGTTCGGTCCACAATGGCTCTGCTGCGCCGGCGAAAAGCGGGAGCCAAGACAAGAAAAGGACACAAAGCCACCTGCGCATGACGTCGAGGGAAAGTTTTAGCTCATTCCAGCATAGCCCTCGGCGCGGGATTGGTCGCAAACGCTTCCCGTTCCGGAAACGCTTCGCCAAGGCGCAGAGCCTTGCCGTCGATCAGCGCCGTGGCCACCTTCTTGCGCGCCTGGGTAACGATCTTGCCGAAAGTCTGGCGCGAGACCCCCATCTGTTGCGCCGCATCGGCCTGATACATCCCTTCGAGGTCAGCCAGACGCAGCGCCTCTATTTCATCCAGCGCGAGCACGACCTCGTCAAGCGCATCGGCCGACAGGCAATGCGGCTTGAAAAGGCAAGCAGCAGGGCGGCAGCAGACGCGGCGGCACTTGGGCGGACGCCCGATCATGCCGACACGGCGCTGCGCTGCATCAGGGCGGCGACCTGTTCCGGCGTCATCGCACCGAGATCCTTCCCGCCCACGTCACGCACCGACACCGTCCCTTCGGTACGCTCCCGCTCGCCGGCAACGAGCAGATACGGCACGCGCTGCAGCGTGTGTTCGCGCACCTTGTAGCCGACCTTCTCGTTACGCAGGTCGGCCACCGCCCGCACACCGGCCCGCTTGAGCGCATCGACTGTGGTGCGAACGTAGTCGGCCTGCGCGTCGGTGACACCGAAGACAACAGCCTGCACCGGCGCCAGCCACGCCGGGAAGGTACCGGCGTAGTGTTCGATCAGGATGCCGGTAAAGCGCTCGAGCGAACCGAACAGCGCGCGGTGCAGCATCACCGGCCGTACGCGCTGGCCGGCTTCGTCGATGTAGGCGATGTCGAAGCGTTCGGGCAGGTTCAGGTCGACCTGCAACGTGCCGCACTGCCAGTCACGGCCGATTGCGTCGCGCAGGACGAATTCGAGCTTCGGCCCGTAGAAGGCACCTTCGCCGGGGTTGGTCGTGTAGTCCAGCCCCATCGCGTCGAGCGACGAGGAGAGCGCATGTTCGAGCTGATCCCAGGTTTCGTCGCTGCCGATACGGTTGGCTGGGCGTGTCGACAGTTTGATCGCCACCTCGTTGAAGCCGAAGTCGCGGTAGATGTCGAGGATCAGGCGGACGACCGTCTCGCACTCGGACTGCATCTGTGCCGTGGTGCAGAAGATGTGCGCGTCGTCCTGCGTGAAGTGGCGCACGCGCAACAGGCCATGCAGCGCGCCGGACGGTTCATAGCGGTGCACCTTGCCGAACTCGGCCATGCGTATCGGCAGGTCGCGGTAGCTCTTCAGCCCGTTGGCGAAGATCGCGACGCCGCCCGGGCAGTTCATTGGCTTCAGGGCAAACGTACGGCCGTCCTCGGTCTCGGTGGTGAACATGTGGTCGCGGTAGTTGGCCCAGTGACCGGAAAGCTCCCACAGCGAGCGGTCCATCACGTCCGGCGTATTCACTTCCTCGTAGCCGGCGTCGAACTGGCGCTGGCGCATGTAGGCGATCAGTTGCTGGAACAGCGTCCAGCCCTTGCTGTGCCAGAATACCGAACCCGGTGCGCATTCGTCGAAGTGAAACAGGTCGAGCTGCGTACCAAGCTTGCGGTGATCGCGCTTGGCCGCTTCCTCCAACCGGGTGAGATACGCCTTCAGGCTCTTCTCTTCCGCCCAGCAGGTACCGTAGATGCGCTGCAGCATGGCGTTCTTCGAGTCGCCGCGCCAGTAGGCGCCGGCAACCTTCATCAATTTGAAGGCCTTGATCTTGCCGGTCGACGGCACGTGCGGACCGCGGCACAGGTCAACAAAATCGCCCTGACGATAGAGCGAGACGACGGCGTCGGCCGGAAGATCGCGGATGATCTCGCACTTGTACGTCTCGCCCAGCGACTCGAACAGGCGGATCGCCTCTTCGCGCTGCACCTCGCGGCGCTCCAGCGGAATATCGGTACGCGCCAGTTCGCGCATTCGTTCCTCGATCTGCACCAGGTCCTCCGGCGTAAAGGGGCGCGAATAGGCGAAGTCGTAATAGAAGCCGTCCTCGATCGTCGGCCCGATGGTGACCTGCGCCTCGGGGAAAATCTGCTTGACGGCCATCGCCATCAGATGCGCGCACGAGTGACGCAAAATATCCAGCCCTTCCGGATCGCGCTCAGTGATCAACGCAACGTACGCGTCGGAATCGATCACTGTAGACAGGTCGCTCAGACAGTCGTCGATGCGCGCCGCAAGTGCGTTGCGCGCCAGGCCGGCGCTGATGTCCTGAGCAACGGAGAAGGCGCTCAACGGCGCCGGAAAACTGCGTTGTGCCCCGTCGGGCAGTGTAATTACAGGCATCTCATCCTCTTTTGACGATCATCCAAAAAGCGAATGTTATGGCATATGCCAGTAAATTGCCAAAATATCGGAATCAATAGATTTTGGCATTTGCTTGAAATTATTTATGGCTTATGCCAATATTTGGCCCATACAGTGCATTCACAGGAGCCATACCGCGATGAAACTCGTCTTCACGACCACCGGTGACAACCTCGATTCATTGCTCGACCCCAGTTTCGGTCGGGCGCGCTGTTTCCTTCTTCACGATCTGGACAGCGGGATCAATCAGGTCATCAGCAACCAGCAGAACATCGACGCCGCGCAGGGTGCTGGTATCCAGGCCGCGCAGACCATCGTCAAGGCCAACGCCGGCGCACTCGTCACCGGACATTGCGGCCCGAAAGCATTTCGCGTCCTCGCCGCCGCCGGGGTAAAGGTATACAACACCGATGCACCGACCGTCGCCGAGGCCCTCGCCCGCTTCCGCGCAGGACAACTGACCGAGGCAGATTCGGCCAATGTCGAAAGCCACTGGGCATGATCGTCACCATCGCTTCCGGCAAGGGCGGCACGGGAAAAACCAGCCTGGCCGTCAATCTCGCGCGTACGCTCGAAAAAACGTACGCCATGCCGGTGCAATTGCTCGACTGCGATGTCGAGGAGCCTAACGCCCATCTGTTCCTCGCCGGCACGCCGATCGGCGAGGAAACGATCAACATCGCCGTCCCCGACTTCTACCCCGACAAATGCGACGCCTGCGACAAGTGTGTCGACTTCTGCCAGTTCAACGCGCTGGCCTCCGTCGGCAAGACGCCAATGTTGTTCCCCGAGTTGTGCCACGGCTGTGGCGGCTGCATGGTGGTCTGCCCGCAGGATGCCATCCGCGAAAAGGATTACCGGATCGGCGTAATCAAGACCGCAAGCGCCGGGACGATTACGCTCAAGAGCGGCTGCCTCGATGTCGGTGTTTCGCTGGCATCGACGCTTGTGCATGCATTGAAGGAACGCCTTGAAAAAGACGTCACGACGATCCTCGATGCCCCACCCGGCACGGCGTGCCAAGCCGTTGCCACGCTGCGCGGATCGGAGTTCGTCGTGCTCGTCACCGAGCCGACGCCTTTCGGCCAGCATGACCTGACGCTGGCGGTCGACACTGTACGCGCGCTCGGTCTGCCCTTTGGCGTCGTCATCAACCGTGTTGGTGTTGGCGATGACCGCGTGCAGCGCTACTGCACCAGCGAAGGCATCCCGGTTTTGCTCGAAATACCGGACGACCGCCGAGTGGCCGAAGCGTATTCCCGCGGCGACCTGGTCGTCGATGCTCTTCCCGAGTACCAAGCCCACTTCGCGCAGTTGTGGCAATCCATTGAAAACTACGCTGCGCTGGAGGTCGAGCCATGAAGGAACTCGTCATCCTCAGCGGCAAGGGCGGCACCGGCAAGACCAGCATCACTGCCTCGTTCGCTCTGCTCGCCGCACGTCCCGTGATCGCTGACTGCGACGTCGACGCTGCTGATCTGCACCTCGTCATCCCGCCGTCCGTGCGGGAGCGGCATGTGTTCATGAGCGGCCACCAGGCCGTGGTGATGGAAGAGGTCTGCTGCAACTGCGGCGTCTGCCTGCCCGAGTGCCGCTTCGGCGCAATCATGGAGCCGGCGCCGGAGGCCGGACACGACACGTACTGGATCGAGCCGACGGCCTGTGAAGGCTGTGGCGTCTGTCTCGAAACCTGCCCGATGGACGTCATCGAATTTCCCGAGCGTCGCTGCGGCGAGTGGATGATCTCCGAGACCGCGTGTGGCCCGATGGTGCACGCCCGGCTCGGCGTCGCCGCCGAGAACTCGGGGAAGCTCGTCACCACGGTGCGCCAGCAGGCACGGCGAATCGCCGAGGAAGGCGGACACCCGCTGATCCTTGTCGATGGCCCGCCCGGGATCGGCTGTCCGGTCATCGCCTCGATCACCGGTGCGACCGACGTGTTGCTGGTCACCGAGCCAACCATCTCCGGCGCGCACGACCTCAAGCGCGTGCTCGGACTGACCCGACACTTCAACATCCCGGCAGCAGTATGCGTCAACAAGTGGGACATCAATCCCGAGATAGCCGAACACATCGAGGCACTGGCGCGCGAGTCCGGCGCCCGGGTCGTCGGGCGCGTCCGCTACGACCCGTCGGTCACCCGCGCCCAGATCCAGAAAAAGGCGGTCGTCGAGACCGATTGCCCGTCGGCTGACGACATCCGTGCCATCTGGAAAGAGTTGGCACTGCAATGAAACACCCACTATTTATTCAAGGAGTCTGAACATGCGCTTCGCCATTCCCCTCGCCGACGGCAAACTGACCGTTCATTTCGGCCACTGCGCCACATTCGCCCTGCTCGACGTCGATCCCGCGACCAGAACCGTAGCGAACCGCCAGGACGTGGATGCCCC
>QKII01000267.1 GCA_003249625.1 Propionivibrio sp.
TACTGCGCATTTTCTCCGCTCAGCGGTGCCTGATAGCCGATAGCAACCGTCTTACTCTGAGCCCCGACACCACTAGAGAGCGCGGTCACAAAAATGGCTGTAAGCAGCGTCTTATATTGCTTCAGTTTGCTCATGGTTTCATTCTCCAAATGTTTAACAGTAGGGACAAAGCAAAGGGGCGATCATTTCAAACCATCAGTACAACTCATTCTGTCCAAGGCACAAGACAGAAACACAACGAACCCCACAGTATTCAATCCGTTTCTCAGAAGCTCCAGTCATTGATCTGAAGAATCCAGCGCACCAAATTAGGACAGACGCCGTAGTGAAACGTGATCGTTCTCCTGACCGCACGAAGCACTGCACTAAATAGCCAAAAGCAATTTCCGGTCCAGACTCAACAGAAAACTCTTGCGCAATAGAAAAATTTTCTATTTCTCTAAATTTCCCGATCCCGATTTAACTTTCCCTCCAACGATTTTTTGCTGCTATCACTTTGATCCCGGACCGCGCCGCCGCTACCAACCGCTTATTTTCGTGTTACGTGCAACGCACGCCACAAAGAGCACTAATAACTGCCTTAGCGCTCTCGGGAGTTCGATCGCAACGAGGGAAAGCACCGAATTCTCAGGTTCTCGGAACAATTTCCCAAATTGAGAAATATTTTGCAAAACCGTTACCAGTCAAAAAGCGGGAACCTGAATTGCCAGAGCCCCAAATGGGTGCATCCTGGACAAACTTAGTGACAGCACCAGGGAGGCCGAAGTTGTGAATTGCCAATCCACATCAAGCGCCGATTGAAATCCGACTTCCATTTGCAATAGCGAGCACTATTTTCTTTTCGGGTATCTAAACGTTAAAGACCCAAGACAATCCATCAATGGCACGGTCCGTGCTTTATGCCACTACGTAATTCAACCGAAATCGGACCCCGACATTTCATTGCCACCCACCAACTTAGGCTGCGGCCTCTGAACACAATTTAGTGATTTCACGAAAGGAAGGAGAACAACATGTCCATTTGCCAGACCAACCAACCCAAGAACACTGATGACCCTGTCAACAACAAGTTAAGAAAAGCGTTCATTCATCGCGCCTTATGGATGGGCCTGTTACTCAAAGAAATGAAAGACCGGGGACTCGACTGGGAAGAAATTGGTCACTCGGCGATTTTCAAAACGGGCTGCATGCATGGCGAAGGCATCAGTGAGCAACTTGCATCCCCCGACAGCCTTGTCGAGTTTGGCAAAACATTTTTGAACGAAGACGTGATCAAGGTCTTCGAGATGGAAATAAAGAAACTTGATGAAAACGAACTCACGGTCGAGTTCGGTTATTGCCCTCTTGTTACTGCCTGGACGCAGGCTGGCATTGAAGGTGAGATGCTTAGCAAGCTTTGCGATATCGCGATGTCCGGCGATCGCGGCATCGGCAGCCAGTTCCCAAACCTGGAGTTCCGCCTCGGCAAAACAATTGCCCAAGGACACAGTGTTTGCGAAGTCGCATTCGTCCGGAAACCACGATAACCCCATAGACGGAGCCTCTTTTGGAAAGCGGCAAGGCAATTGCCGCCCTCCAAGCCCCCATCGCATATAGCCACAAGACCAAGGTCATTCACCAAACCAATCTTAGAGTTTTCCGAGAAACTCAGAATAACCTCCGCAGCAGTCTTAAGGATTTACAAAATTGCGTTCCTCTCGCGAACTTTGGCCAGAATTCATCAAGGCCGTCAAACACGAAGTTGTTCCTGCACTCGGTTGCACCGAACCCATTTCACTGGCGTTGGCTGCCGCCATCGCACGCCGGCATCTTGATGGCACACCGGAACACATAGAAGCCAAGGTATCAGCCAACCTGATGAAAAATGGGATGGGGGTTACCGTTCCTGGAACAGGCATGGTCGGACTGCCGATTGCGGCAGCTGTCGGCGCGCTTGGCGGCAACCCCGACGCCGAGTTGGAAGTTCTGAGCGGACTGACATCTGAAACTGTCGAATCAGCGAAAAAGATGCTTGACGACAATAGAGTGGTTCTCGAAGTCGCCAACGTTCCCTACATACTCTATTCTGAAGCACGAGTTTCCGATGGAAAGGACTGGGTACGCGTTTGCATTGCGAACACTCACACCAACGTAATCCTGATCGAAAAAAACAGCGAGATACTTTTCCAGAAGGACGAAACAAGCGACGACGGGAGCGTCCACTTTTCACTGAAGGGGGCGACTGCGCGGGGCATCTACGATTTCGCCACCACGACCCCGCTATCAGACATCACATTCATTCTTGATGCCGCAAGACTCAACTCGCAGCTTGCGGCGGAAGGCTTGTCCGGTCGATATGGCCTGCATATCGCGGCGACCCTTAGTCACCAGATCACCAACGGTCTGCTCTCAGACGACCTACAGAACAGAATCATAATACGCACCTCGGCGGCCTCCGACGCGCGTATGGGCGGAGCAACACTGCCGGCCATGTCAAACTCCGGCTCAGGCAACCAGGGCATTGCAGCGACTTTACCCGTCGTCGTCGTCGCCGAGCACATCAAAGCCAACGACGAAACCTTGGCGCGCGCTCTGATGCTCTCGCATCTGATGGCGATTTATATTCACAGCAAGCTCCCCAGACTCTCCGCACTCTGCGCCGTCACTACTGCCGCCATGGGGGCCGCCTCTGGAATGGCTTGGCTATTGCGTGGAGATTACGGAACAGCAAGCATGGCTATTTGCAGCATGATCGGCGACGTGGCCGGCATGATCTGTGACGGCGCATCAAACAGTTGCGCGATGAAGGTATCCACCTCCGCGGCCGCTGCATACAAGGCGGTTATGATGGCTCTGAATAACTCTCGTGTCACGGGACACGACGGAATTGTCGAAGATAGCGTCGACGCCTCCATAGACAACCTCTGTGCGCTAGCGCGCGGCAGCATGGTTCACACTGACCGGCAAATTCTGGAAATCATGGTCAATAAAGAAAAAACCTATGCCATTTCCAAGCTGGAATCAACACACCCCCCAACATAACTCAACCACATAAGCGCACACCCCAGGTGCAACAAGGCGATACGATTTTAACGACGGATCCCTCCCATTCTGAGCAGATTTCCAGAACTCGCTGCTGGAGAAACTTCTGATGCTGACAGGAACCTGGCCTTATCAGCCTCAGGTTCTGAAGCAGGGTTGCCCTGGACCGTCGTTTTCTCCCGCGTCACTAGCCAGATACCAGCGCAAACCAGCACTAGCGCGCCAAGGTTCTTCAGTTCCATGATGTTTTCACCTAGGAAGATGGCGGACAAGAAGGCCCCGAATATAGGCACAAGGAAGTTGAATACAGTTACCAGGGCTACGCGGTTGTACTTCAGTAGAATGGTCCAAAAAGAAAAGGCAAGCGACGACAGCAGTACAAGATAGGCCAAAAGCAGCAAGGACTTTAAGGTAACGGCGCCCAAAGCGCCTCCTGTGACATAGCCAGCCAAGAGTAGAAGCCCACCCCCCAAAGTCAGCTGGTAGCCTGTCATTACAACTGAATCCATGTTTTGCGAGAGTTTCTTTCCATAAATCGTCGCGGCGGAAAGGATAAATGCAGCGATCACCACAAAGCCCTCGCCAAGCAGCGTGAAGTTGAAGTCAAGCAGGGCGCTACCGAAGTTAACCATCATGACTCCGGAAAATCCTATTACGCAGCCGAAAACCTTGCTGACGCTAAGGCGATCGTTCTGATAAATGAAATGTGCCAACAGCACGCTAAAGAAAGACCCAGTCGCATTCATGATCGAACTCTTCACGCCGGAGGTGTATGCCAACCCGATGTAGAAGAACACATAATGGATCGTCGTCTGCACTACCCCCAGCAGGCAAGTCGATAAAAAATTATCGCGGCTCACGACCAAGGCGCCTTTGTTTGTCACCAGGGAAAGAACAAGCAATAGCAATCCGGCAAACGCGAAGCGATAGCCGGCGAAAACCATCTTTGACGGGATATCGTTGGCAATTATTCCGAATAGGGCGTAGCCGTTCTTTATGGCGGGATAGGAGCTTCCCCAAAGCAAGCAGCAAAATGCCGCCAATAGGATCACAACACGACGATCTGAAAAGAAGAGACGCTGGTTCATAGTGAGTCACCACCCAATTTTTCAAGAGTTACCAGCCAGATGCCGGTACACACCAGCAACAGGGCGGCAAGGTTTTTCCATGCCAAAAAGGCCTCATCCAGGAAAATCGCCGAGAGGATTGCGCCAAATATCGGCACGAGAAAGTTGAACACACTGACCATCCCGACGCGGTTGTATTTGAGCAGCACGCTCCAAAGCGTGTAGGCCGCCGACGAATTCAGCACGAGGTAACCGAGGATCAGCGACGACTTAAGCGTAACTGGTGCGAGTTCGGCACCGAGCGAGTATCCGATCGTCAGCAGCACCACACTCATCAGGCTCGAATCCATCGTCCGGGACACGCGCTTGCCATACACCATGCCGGCGGCCATGAAGAAGGCGGAAAGGATCATGCTGCCCTCGCCAATCAGCGTGAAGCTGAAATCGAGGAGATGCTGGTTGAAATTCACCACCAACACCCCGGCGAAGCCAATCAGGCAACCGAGGGTTTTGACCCATGTCAGGCGATCGTTGTGGTAGACAAAGTGCGCCAGCAGCACACCAAAAAAGGACACGGTGCCGTTGAGCACCGAACTTTTGACGCCGGAGGTGTAAGCCAGACCGAGGTAGAAGAAAACAAACATGATGGCCGTCTGCAACAAGCCCAGCGCGCCAACCTCCAGCCAGTTGCGTCGTGACAGTACGCTGAGGCTCTTCCCCGAAACCATGGCAATACTGAGCAGTAAAACGCCGGCAAAGGCGCAACGCCAACCAGCGAATACGAGCCTGCCTGCCATGTCACCCGGCTGAATGCCGAACAACGAAAATCCGTTCTTGATCGCCGGATACGAACTACCCCAGAGCAGGCAGCACAGCGTCGCCAGAAAAATGACGGCCTTGCGGTCGGAGAAGAACGGATGATGATCCAGCGCGCGACTCGTCATGCTCAAAATTTCAAAAAGAGTGAATGTCAAAAAAAAAAGGCGTATCGAGCCACGGGTTGGAAGCTCCTTGATACGCCGCAGAATGTTGAGTTCTGCTAAGGCGAATTATCCGGAATAAAACACCTCGATCAATTGCATTGATACAATTAAATTGATAATTTTTTCTTATTAATATCTATTCCATGGACTTCCGCCAATTCCGCTATTTCGTTGTAGCCGCCGAGGAACTTCACTTTGCCCGTGCGGCAGAAAAGCTGGGAATCGCCCAACCGGCACTGAGCCAACAAATCAAGTCGCTTGAAGAGCAACTCGGCGTGCGGCTGTTCCACCGTGCCAAGCGCAGCGTCACGCTGACCGAGACGGGTACGGCCTTTCTCCACGAGGCAAGGGGAACGCTGACGCAGGCGGAAAAGGCCTTGCGTACAGCGAGGGACACGGCGCGCGGCGAAGCGGGGCACATTGACATCGGGCTCGTCGGATCAGTGATGTACGAGCCGCGCTTCCCGCGACTGCTCGCCGATTTCAGCAAAAATCGTCCTGGCGTACGCATTTCACTTCACGAAACGCCAATCCTCACGCAGATAGACGCGGTTCGCTCGCGACAGCTCGACATCGCCATCATCCGCGATCCAATCCCGTCAAGCACGCTGGAAGATGTCGACTATTTCACGCTGTCCAGCCAGCAACTTGTCATCGCACTACCTGAAGCCCATCGCCTGGCCGCCTGCGAGGCGATCCCACTGGCCAACCTGGCCAATGACGCGTTCCTCGCTTTTTCCGACCCACCCGGCGTGGGGATGGGGCAGGCTCTTCTCGATCTGAGCCGTACGGCAGGATTCGAGCCACGCATCACCCAAAAGGTGTCCGAAATCGCCACCCTCGTCAGTCTTGTCGCGGCCGGATTCGGCGTCAGCCTGGTTGCCGAAACCGTCCGCCACCTGCGCCTGCCGGGTGTCTGCTACCGCCCCATCGCCGGCGTCGATGCTCCCTCAAACCTGGTCGTGGTGCACCGCCGCTTCGAG
>QKII01000092.1 GCA_003249625.1 Propionivibrio sp.
CCGGAACATTGTGGCTGACCCGCGCTGGTTCGGCGAACGCGGCGTTGAGAGCACCCGAATACGCGGCATCGGCATTGTGCGCATTGCGGCGGGCAATGCGATATGCCAGATCGTCTTCCTTGCCGACCACGCCATACTGCCCCATGATCGCCAGGAAATACCCAGCCTGCGCCCGTAACGCCGCCGCAGCGAGCTTCGGCAGTTTCGGCGCGTTCCAGTTCGGCAGAACGCGCCAAACAGCCAATCCGGAAATCACACTGCCTGCCAGCGTGTCGAGCAGGCGCGGCACAATCAGGCCAAAACCGTCCCCAATCTGGTTGAACGACAGCATGACGAAAATGGTGATCGCCGCCGTAGCCAACGCGTAGCGTCGTGTGCGCTGAAGGAAAAACACCACGGCGGCCAGCACGACAAATACCGACTGCAGTAACGGACTCGGAAAAAGTTGGAGAACATACCGTCCCTCCTACCCGTTCGACCAATCGGACAACGGTTGCCGCATACTGCGGCTGGCAGACAAAGACGATCGTCAGGAGAATCCAGAAGCCATAGCTGTCGCCCGTCGCGGACATCAGGGCAAACCCGGCAAGCAATGCCAAGCTCAGGCGCACGGCGTGCCGCATTACCGGCGAGGAAAGCGACCAATGCGCCTTCAGGCGCTCCACCGCCTGGGATGTGCTTCGCAGCGAAGAGTCCTGAAGCGTCGTATCAACCGGCATACGATGGAAGGCCCTGTCCCTGACACCGGCGATTTCCTCATTCATTTCCCGCAAGTTGGCCGCCAAAGCGCGCAGCGCACGGAGGGAACGAACTTGCGTTGGTTCTGGGGCGGGGCCACTTGTCGCTTCCGCGTAAGCCACGGAAGAGAGCAAATCTTCCACCGCACGCTCTGTCGCTTTTTTTCGTGACCACAAAGCACGGGTCCGGATCGCTTCAGCCAAAGACAGGCAGTCGCGTCCCATCAACTCCAGTACCCGCTCGCTGCGATACAAGACGTCACTATGAAAGAAGCTCTCGACTAGCAGATCGTAGTTCTCGTGCGACGAACTTGCCCGCTCGTGCACATCCTGCGCGACGAAAAACTGATGCAGCGCGGCGCGCAGCCAGTCCGGCATCTCGCCTGGACGATGACGGCTGAACAGGCTCTCCTTCGTCGCATTCAGCGCCTCAACGACCCGGCCGTTATACAGAGCCAGATCCAGACGCCGCTGTTCCAGATCGATACCCCGCACTGGCAGAAACATGCGCGCCTTCAGCTCCAGATAGTGGCCCAGCGCGTCGTACAGGCGCGCCAGATTCAACTCGACGGCAAGCATCGGGAAAGCGGCAGCCCAAGCTACCGAGATAACGCCATACCACGCGGCACCAGCGAGGAGAAGCAACACCTGAGAATGCGCAATCGGGGGGCCGCCGTGTGGCTGCAACGCCAGCGCGGTATAAATCGACATGATCAGCGTCGCCGTTGCGATCGTCCGATAGCGATCGCCCAGCGCCCCGAGCAAGGTCAGCACAAACGCCGCCACCGCCAGGATCGGTGCCAGGAACAGGGGCCGATCAAAACTCACCTGAACCGCCATGATTACTGCGGCGAAGCACAGAAGCGTCAGGCACTGCGTGGCGAGCCGTCCGCGCCAATGGTCATCCGTTTCCGCCAACGCGCTGGCAATCACTCCGAGAAGCAGCGGAATTGCCAGACGAACCTGATCCATCGCAAGGCACCACAGCATCACGCCGACCAACGCCACCGTCGTGCGCACGCTCGACGAAAACGTCTCGCGAATCCGCCCCTGCCGCCACAATTTCCATCCAAGGCTTTTAATCATCCGCAAGCTCCAAGCGCAAAAAAGCCGCTTCAACGAGCGGCAAGAAAACGAATCCGGTATCGGTATGTAGCTTGGTGCCCCCGGTCGGAATCGAACCAACACCTGATGATTACAAATCAACTGCACGACCTTCATGCTACGGGGGCCACCGCGTGTTGCGGAGGCGCGAATTATAGCTGAAGACAAACCGCGCCGCATCCGCACGGCTATAATCCTTCGATCCCACGATCATGGACTTGGCACCGCATGGCTACGCTCACCAATCCCTCGGAAATCGCGCGGGAAACACTGAAGCAGCTTTCGTCCCGACGCTTGGCCCCGTCACCCGACAACTACCGGTCTATCTACAATGAGATTGCCGGCGTGCAGGAACGGGCGAGCAGCACTGGAGCGGACCGCGAGTTCAAGGCACTATTGCAGTCACTCCCCCGGGAAACGCCAGCCCAGCAACGTCTCGCACGGCAGCTCGACCAGGCGCTGAAAAGCGAAAACTGGGAGGAATTCCGCACGCCACTGGTCGACTTCATCCACGAGCACAGCAGCGAAGCCGACCAGCCGTGGAACGAACTCGTCGCTGAACTGCTGCGTCAATGGGAAACCAAGCAAAGCGGTCTGACGCAGGCGCGCAAGCGCGAATCGCTCGATCGCGTCCTCGCGGTGGGTGGAACGAACAGCGAACTGTTGTTCGGACGGCTACAGAATCTCGTCCGCTCGTGGTCCTCGAACGAGGCTTCCTTCGACGATATCCAACTCGCAACCATCGTTGAGGACGAAGTGCCAAGCGTGCAGGATACCTCGGCTCGCTCGCCAAACATGCCGCTCAGCCGCGCCAGCGAGCTGCTGGCCGAAGTCCGCGAAGGCTTCGCTTTCACCCTGGAAACCATTCTTGCCACGCAACTCGGAGATGAACCGGATCTAGCCGGCCAGGCCAAGACGCTCGCCACCTCTGTCCGCGCGGCGAAAACGCTCAAGATGCTCGACGATCTGATGGGCGATATCAAGCGCTTCGCCTACCGGCTCGAATTCGTTGCGGAAGACCGTGCTGAATTGCGCTCAGGCACTCTCAACCTGCTGCAACTTGTCATCGAGAACATCAGCGAGCTGGTTGTCGATGACCGCTGGCTGAACGGCCAGATCGAAATCGTGCAGGAAATCGTTGCCCACCCGCTGAATCTGCGCACGATCAACGATGCCGAGCAGCGCCTGAAGGAAGTCATCTTCAAACAAAGCCAGCTCAAGCACAGCCTGACTGAAGCGAAGGAAGCGCTGAAGCAGCTGCTTGCCGGCTTCATCGACCATCTCGCCGAATTTGCAGATTCGACCTCCGATTACCACGACAAGATCGAGGTATGCGTCACAAAAATCTCTCAGGCTGAGGACATCACCCAGTTGGAAGACGTGATGAGCGAAGTCCTCCGGGAGACGCGCATCATCCAGCTTAACGCCCAGCGCTCCCGCGACGAACTACGCGCGACCCGACAGCGGGTCGAAGAAGCAGAACGTAGAGTCAGCGAATTGCAAGCTGCGTTGGACAAGGCAAGCCAGCTCGTTCGCCACGACCAGCTGACCGGCGCACTCAACCGGCGGGGGCTCGACGAGATCTACGACAATGAAGTCGCCCGTGCCCGTCGCCGCCAGTCGCCCCTGTGCGTCGCCCTGCTCGACATCGACAATTTCAAGAAACTGAACGATTCGCTCGGCCACGACGCCGGCGATGCCGCATTGATTCACCTTGTCTCGGTTATCCGCGACACCCTCCGCCCACAGGACACATTGGCACGCTTTGGCGGCGAGGAATTCATCATTCTGCTGCCGGACACGGCTGTTGATGACGCCAGCAAGGCGCTCACCCGGGTACAACGCGAACTGACCCGCCGCTTCTTCCTCGCTAACAATGAAAAAGTACTGATAACCTTTAGCGCAGGGGTCACAGAAGTGCGCACGGACGACACCCAAGCATCAGCAGTCAAACGCGCCGATGAAGCCATGTATTCCGCAAAAAAGACGGGAAAGAATCGCGTTGTTGCCAATTAACGCTTTCTCCCGGTGACACACTACTCACTGTTCCCTAAAAAATTCACATCCTTTCGATTTTCTTTCTAAAGAAAACAGAAATCGGGTCGATAAAGACCCCGAAAGGCGTAAACCGACGGAACCCGCGCGCCCCTCATGAATTTGGGCTGCCAGCCGTCGACGTTCACGTCGACACAAACAAGTCACGAAAGGAATTGGCATGTCCATCATCAGCGGAATGACACCGATCCAAGTCGCAGCGCTTACAACAACGCAAATCGAAGCGCTTTCGACGGCTGATTTCAAGGCCATGTCAACAGCACAAATCAATGCGCTGACAAGCGACCAGATTTCTGCGATTGAGACACGGGACTTGGTCACTCTTAGCGCAAACCAGATTGCAGCCTTCGACCCTGATAGTTTCTCCGATGGTTTGCTGACCTATCACGTTGAGGCGCTTAACCAGACACAAATCGCGGCGCTTACGACCGCGCAAATCAGCAATTTGACCACAACACAGATCGCTGCGATGGAGACGCAGGATGTAGCCTCCCTCACCGCGACCCAGATCAAGGCCCTTTCCACCGATCAGATCAACGCCCTCGGCACCGATCAGATCCAGAGCCTCAAGGCCGCTCAGGTCGCCGCCTTCACCACCGACCAGATCGCGCAGATCAGCACCGATAACGTCCAGGCCCTCACCTCCACTCAGGTCCAAGCCCTGACCACCGCACAGCTCAACGCCCTGACCACCGATCAGATCGGGGTCCTCGGCACCGAGGATGTCGCCGCCCTCTCCGCCGCCCAGATCAAGGGCCTCTCCACCGATAACGTCGTCGCCCTCACCACCGACCAGATCGCC
>QKII01000334.1 GCA_003249625.1 Propionivibrio sp.
CGCTCCATCGCGCCCGTAGCCACAATCAAGGCCTCGCCGCGTACGACGTGCGCTTTTCCTCCGCGCAGAACGTGGACTGTCTTGTCGGCTGAAACCTGCCAGACGGATGCATTGCTCCAATAGGTCAGACGGCCATCCGCCACTTGCTTCTCGACCTGCTCCGCAAGGGTGCGCCCATCGCTGTAGTCGCCACCGAGGATTCGTTCACGTTCCGCATCGGTCCGGGTGATGTTGCGATAGATTTGCCCACCCACCGCTTGCTGTTCGTCGATCAGCAGAGTGTTCAGCCCGTGCTGGCTGGCCGACAGTGCAGCGGCCATACCGGCGGGACCGGCCCCGATCACGATCAATGCGTAGTCCGGTGGCGTATCCGCAGAATTTTCTCCGATAGCCAGATCACTCATGGCAACCTCCTTTCGGGGCGTTCGTATCCACGTCGTAGAAAGCCGCTCCTGGCGCCTGATCGATCGTCCGGACACGCATCCCTTCGCGCGGATAGGTCTGACAAGACTGGCTCGACAGCCCGTCGATCTCCACGAGGCATTCAAAGCACACGCCCATCATGCAATACGGTGCTCGCGGCGAAGCGCTGACGTGCGAGTTGCGAAAGCGTTTCACACCGGCGGCTAGCAGCCCGGCGGCGAGGCTCGCATCAGCTGCGACCTCCAGCGGCGAGCCGTTGAATTCGATTTTCACCGTCTTCCCGGTTGCGCCGGGTTCACGGGCAAGGGTCGTAAAAAGTGTTGTACTAGTGTCCATAGCGAGTTATCGGGGTATCGGGCGAAAAGCGGGTAGCGACGAAGGGCGCGAGGGCAGACGGCGCGGTGGAGCCCGCTATCCATGGCGCCACCGTCAAGACATGCTGTGCTGCCAGGGTGATGCCGCTGTGTCCGGCAACGACGAAGGCTCCGGAGCATTCATCGGATTGGTGGTAGATCGGAAATCCGTCGGGCGTCATCACACGCAATGCGGCCCAGGTACGGACCAGACGGGCATTGCGCAGGGAGGGGAAGCAACGCAAGGCGCGCTCGGCAACCGTGCCGCTGAGTTCGATGCGCACACTGTCGTCCAGCCCGACATCCTCCATCGAATCGCCGATTTGCACCGTACCCTCGTCGGTCTGGCGCACGTAGTTGGTCGGGGCATGCCACATCTTTGCCAGACGCTCGGTGATGAGCACCTGGCCCTTGTTGGGACGTATGGGTGCAAATACGCCAACCTGTGCCGCCAATCGCTGGGAATCGAGACCGGCGGCAATCACCACCCGTGGCGCCTCCATGTGCTCGTCCGCCGTCTGGACGGAGAAAAGGCCGGACTGGTATGAGATCGACCTGACCGCCGTACCCGGTCGGTAGTCAACGCCTCGCCGCTGGTTTGCAATATGCAGCGCATTGAGCAGCTTCAGGGGATTGCAGTGCCCATCCATCTGCGAATAGCTGACGGCACGCACTTCCGGGCCGAGTGGCGGCAGATCACCATTCACCGCCCCTGGATCAAGGAACTCAAATTTGTAATCGTCGGCACCGACGTAATCCTGCAACCATTGCAAACGCTCACGACGGGTTTTCACTTCGGCCTCGCTCAGACAGAGGTGATACCCCGCGCCCTGCTGGAGTTTGACGTCGACTCCGCTGTCCTCAAGCAATTCCGCCTGAAGTTGAGGCCATAATCGCGACGAAGCCAAGGTCCAGCGAGCGTATTCGGCACAGCCGTAACCTTTCCCCTGCACCCATACGAGGCCGAAATTGCCGCGCGATGCTCGGAATGCCAGATCCCCTTCGTCGAGGACGCGCACCCGAAGCCCTTGGCGTACCAGTCCATACGCGATGGCACTGCCAACAACACCGCCACCGATGACGATCACGTCGGCCGGAAACATAGTTTTGTTCTGTTGCATTAGCCTTTCCCGATCAACACTTTTTCAAGCCCAACCATGCGATCGAGCAGCAGCATCAGTACGAGCGTGCCGGCAATCAACACGGTTGATACGGAAGCCACCAAGGGATCGATGGTGTGTGCAATGTGGTTGTACATGGCCACCGGCAACGTCATCGTGCCCGGCGTAGCCACAAAGATGGTCATGGTCAGTTCATCGAAGCTCTGGATGAACGAAAGCATCCAGCCACCCGCGACACCCGCCAGCAATATCGGCAGTGTGATGCGCAAGAACACCTTCCGACGCGAGGCCCCCAACGAAAGGCCGGCATTCTCCACTTCCAGATTCATGCCCACAGCCGAGGACAGCACAAGTCGCAAGGCATAGGGAACGATGATTACGACATGGGTAAGCATCAGCCAGCCGAATGACCCACTTAAACCGGCCAGGTTGAAGAAGCGAAGGAAGGCGGCACCCAATACCACTGCCGGAATCATCAACGGCGACATGAAGAACGCCATCAAAAGGTCACGGCCGGCGAAGCGGTAACGCGCAAGTGCCAGAGCGGCGGGGACTGCCAGCACAATCGCCACGCAGGCCGAAGCAAGACCGAGGCGGAGCGAGAACAAGAACGCATCGGTAATTTCGCCGGCGCTGAAGATGGCACGGAACCAGCGCAAGGAAAGGCCATCGACAGGCATCGAGATGTAGCCTTTCCCTGTGAAGGAGACTGCCACGACCACCAGCAGCGGTGCAAGGATGAACAAGATGAAGAGGCCATGAAACAGGAGAGCCAGAATTCCGTTCTTTCGCATATCTACCCCTCGAAGATCGGCCTGAAACGCCGCTCGACCCAGCGATTGCAGCCGACGATCACTACGACGTTAGCAATGAGCAGCAACACAGCGATCGCGGCGCCCAGCGGCCAGTTCAAAGTACTCAGGAATTCATCGTAGGCGGCTGTGGCAACGACCTTGAGCCGTCGCCCGCCCATCATGGCTGGTGTGGCAAAGGCCGACGCCGACAAGGCGAAGACGATGATGCTGCCCGAAAGGATGCCTGGCAGCAGTTGCGGCAGAATCACGCGCCGCAGTACCGTTGCCCGGGATGCGCCGAGTGACAGTCCTGCGTTCTCGACCTGTGGATCGAGTTTCTGTATCGATGCCCATACCGAGAGCACCATGAACGGAACCATGACATGAACCATGGCGATGGTGACGCCGGTCATGGTGAAAATCAGCCGCACGGGAGCGTCGACAACACCGAGCGCCAGCAGTGTTTCATTGATGATTCCCTTGCTGCCCAGCAGGATCGACCAGCCGAGCGTACGGACCACGACGGAAATCAGCAGCGGCGCCAGAACCACCATCAGCCATATGCCACGCCAGCGACCTTGCATACGCGAGAGGATGATGGTTTCCGGCACGCCCAGCGCAATGCACAGCAAGGTCACGGTGACCGACATGGCCGCGGTACGGCCGAAGATTCCGAGATAGTAGCCGTCGGTAAGAACCTCGATGAAGTTGCGCACTGTATAGGCATCTTGCATACCCTGCGCGCTGTCGAAAACGCGAAACGACAGCAGCGCCGTCAAAAGCAACGGGGTGAGCAACATCGTCACGAACACGGCCAACCCCGGTGCCGACAAGGCCCATGGGGCCACGCGCCAACGGTGTCCTGCACTAGCGTTACTAGCCATTGGTCGCCTCCAGCCCGCTCAGCACACGCACGTCTTCCGGCTTCCACTGCAACGTGACAGGCACGCCTTCGTGGAAATCCATCGCACCACGATTCGGCACATTGACCCGGAACAAACCAAGCGCAGTCCCTACTTCCAGCATCCAGGAACTGCCAAGGAACAACTTCGTTTTAACGGAGCCCGCGACACCGTCGTTATGACCAGCCGCCGTGACGCAGATCTTTTCCGGCCGTATATAGGCCAGCACCTCGCCGCGCAACGCGTAGGGGGCCGTCGCCAAGGTGACATCGCCGACCTGAACCCGATGGACGCCCTCTTGCGGACTGAGCGCCTGCGCTTCCAGTCGATTGGTCTTGCCAAGGAACGAAGAGGCGAAATTGGACGCAGGGTGCTCGTAGGCGCCGTGCGGGGTATCGAGTTGTACGATTCGCCCACTGTGCATTACGGCGATCCGGTCGCTCATCGTCATGGCCTCGACCTGATCGTGGGTGACCAGAATGGTGGTAATGCCCATGTGTCGCTGGATGGCACGCATCTCGATGTGCATCTCTTCACGCAACTTGGCGTCCAGATTGGACATCGGCTCATCAAGCAACAGGACTTCGGGGCGAATGGCCAGTGCCCGGGCGATCGCCACGCGCTGGCGCTGCCCCCCCGAAAGCTCGCGTGGATAACGCGCCTGCAAACCTTGCAGGCGTACCAGTTCAAGCGCATCGCCGACGCGGCGTGCCTGGGCGTCGCCCAGGACACCGCGCATTTCCACGCCAAAGGCGATGTTTTGCTCGACTGTCATGTGCGGAAACAAGGCGTAGCTCTGGAAAACCACCCCCATTCCGCGTTTCTCCGGACGTAACGACGTAATGTCGTCCCCGGCAACCGATATGCGCCCCTGGGTTGGCTCGACAAATCCGGCCACCATCTGGAGGGTTGTCGTCTTGCCACAGCCGGAAGGTCCCAGTAGAGAGACGAACTCGCCACGTTCGACGTCAAGATCGAGTTCGTCGACCGCAACAAAATCCCCAAAATGCTTGGAGAGACCCTTAATCGTGAGAAAGCTCATTCCGTACCTCTTGGCGCATCCCATCCTCTCTGGACGGGATGCGTACATTCACAAAATCAGAAGCGCCTGGCCTTAGCGTTCGACCGAACGATTCCAGCGGTTGGTCCACTCTGCGCGCTTGGCGTTGACGATCTTGTAGTCAACCGGCTGCAGCTTGGCGATCTGCTCAGGGCCATAGGGGACTTGCGCCGCAACGGCAGGTGACAGATTGACCTTGCCATTGACCGGACCCCAAGCCTGGTATTGAGCAAAAATGGCCTGAACCTCGGGTGACAACAGATACTGAACAAACTTCTGGGCATTCGGCTTGGGATTGGCCTTGGCTACCGGGCAAAGCCCCGTCATCAGCGCAAAAGCCCCCTCCTTCGGATAAACGAATTTCGCGGGGAAGCCCGTATCCTGCAATGCCTTGACTCGCCCGCTACCCCACACGCCGATCACTGCATCGCCATTCTGGAACAGCTCGGTCATTTTTCCGGGGGACGGCTCCCACGCCAATACATTAGCGCCGACTTCCTTGATCATGGCCGTAAAACCCGGGTCGATGTTGTTCACACCACCGCCACGCAACTCGGCGAACTTGATCAGCGCCTGCAGGCCGTAGCCGTTCGAAATTGGCGGAATGACAAGCTTGTCGGCATATTTTTTGTCCGTCAGGTTCTCCCAGGAATCGGGAGCGGGCCACCCCGCTTTCTTGAACGCGGCCTCGTCATAAAAAATGCCGGTCGCGATCACACCAAGCCCCATCGCCCTATCTCCGCCGGCGATGCGAGCCAAGGGGTACAGATCCTTGTACACAGGTGCGGGCTCAAGCTTTGCGCAAAAACCGTACTGCACAGCCTGCTCCATTGGACCATCGTCGATCAGCACCACATCGAATTGTGGATTGCTTTTCTGAGCCTGCAGCTTGGCAAGCGTATCGGTGGAATTGCCCGCGACATAAACAATCTTGTCACCCGTCTGCTTTTCGAACGCGGGGATGACATGCTGCTTGATCACCGTCTCGGTAGAACCGCCATAGCCACCCACATAGATATCCTCGGCCATTGCCGAAGAAAGAAAGATCGTCGAGGAAACAATCGACAAGCCAGCCAAAGTTGAAATTTTCATCATCTCGATCCCTTGGAAGAGAAAAAAAACGACTACGCAGTGTCTTCATGACACATCAGACCGAACACGACACATCCCGGCCACACCCATACCAGAACGAACAACCGTTCATATGATGCTGTTTAGCAATAGCTGTGCCAACAACTAATAAATAACTGATTTAATGTATTAGATGAAAATCTAAAACGTGAATATAATTGCCATTGCACATTAACCAATGTTTAAAAGCTATGGAAAAACGGATTACTTTGCGCCATCTTGAGGCGTTCCGTGCCATCATGGTGCGCAAAACGGTGACAGGCGCCGCCGAAATGCTTGGCGTAACGCAACCGGTAGTCACCCGCTTGCTGGCCGAGCTTGAACAGCGCATCGCCATCCCCCTGTTTACTAGAGCCCGGGGCCGGCTGACCGCGACGCAGGAAGCGTTGCTGCTGTACGACGAGGTTCACCGCTCGCTGGTCGGCATCGAACGCATTGCCGACGCGGCATCCGGCATCAAGGCACTCAAACTCGGTCATATCGAAATTGCTGCGGCGCCTGCCATGGCCCTATCGTTTCTTCCTCATGCGATTTCCAGCTTCACGCGCGAGCATCCCGACACGCTCGTGACCATGCACATGCACAGCTCTGCAACGGTTCTCGACATGATCAGGAATGAACGGTGCGACCTCGGTTTTGCGATGCTGCCGATGCGCACTTCACGATACGGTCAGAGCAAGACGCTCCTCTCGGCGAAGATGATAGGAGTCGTGCCGGCGAATCACCCGCTCGCAGAACGTGACGTCCTGCGTCCGGAAGACTTTTCCGGACAGAACTTCGTTTCCATGCCGCCATTGCTCGAAGCACGAACAATGATCGACGCACTTTTCGTGTCCTACGGGGTACAGCGCCGTATCAATATAGAGACACAGATTTCCGCGGCCATCATCAAGCTGGTAGAGGCTGGCGCCGGCGTCTCCATCATCGACCCCCTTTCGTCCCTGGGATACTCCGGAAGCCAGGTCAAGTTCATTCCCTTTGAACCCGAGATCGTCAACAACTACTCGATCATCATTTCGCCGCTCAAATCGCGCGTGCTGATTCTCACGCGATTCATCGACCATGTCCGGCAGGAACTCCACAAGCTTGTACCTGCTCATCTCATCGCCGAGATGGACTGACAGTGGCCTGAGGCATAGAACAAGCACGCAAATAATGTACGGAGTTTTCTCTTGAATCGCCGCTTCTGTGCAACATCTCTTTTAGTGACAATGTCCGTCCTGGCCGCCGTGTCGGGTACGGGTCATGGCCTACCCGCCTGGTGGGCCGGCATTCCCGCGTGGCTGTCCGCTCTACTTTTGTGGTCACAGCTTGGAGGCATGCAGAAGCGACAGGCCATGCTCCTCGTCGGCTTGGGGTTAGCCGCGACAGGCGTCGCCATTCTCCGGGGAGGACACCCCGCATGGATCAAGCTGTTGACGCAGAATACGGCCTTGCTAGGCATGCTTGCGGCGATCAGTTTCCTCCAGCTTCTTGGCACTCCGGAAGAGGAGAAAACAGAACTTCCAAGAGGGAGGGCCGCACTATGGCAGACGGCGTTCGGCGTCCACCTGCTTGGCGCCGTGATAAACCTCTCCGCCGTATTCATCATGGCGGAGCGAATCGGCAAAGACAATCAACCCGATATCGAGCAAGCGACACTTCTTTCCCGCGCCTTCCTGGCCGCCGCTCTCTGGTCGCCATTTTTCGCGGCAACCGCCATCGCACAAGCGTACGCACCTGGCGCCAATCCGTTTGTGCTCGTAACTGCAGGAATGGCGCTGGCGTGCATCCTGATCTGTCTGGCAGTGCAAAACATCATTCGCACAAACCCGGACCATGTGGCGGAATTTGTCGGCTATCCGATGCGGCCGTCGGCTTTGCGCTTTCCAGTCCTTCTGGCTTCGCTGGTAGGGCTTGGACACTGGTTGGCGCCGAAATGGTCGATTCTGTCCATAATCAGTATCGCGGCACTCGCCGTCGTATCCATCGCCAGCACACTACGACACGGCCCTATCCACGCCATCCGTAACATTACCCGGCACGCAGGCCAACGCTTGCCCGGCATGGGAGGAGAACTCGCCCTGTTTCTAGCGGCGGGCTGCTTTGCCAACGGACTTACTTCGCTAATCGACACAGGGATTGTCTGGCTGCCTTTCACGGAATTTGGCGCCTTCGAAGCATCCGTCGTACTCGCATTGATGATCCTGCTGGCGGCGTTCGGCATTCACACCGTCATATCGATAACAATGGCTGCCACATGGCTGGCCCCACTGCATCCGGACCCAACGTTACTCGCCTTGGTCTTTGTTCAATCATGGGCAATCGGTCTGGCAGCCGGCCCCACCTCAGGCGTGAATCTCAGCATCCAGGGACGCTACAGGATTCCATCGACCGCACTTGCGAAGAAAAATCTCACTTACTGTGCCCAAGCGTATTGTGCGGCCATCCTCACCCTCGTAATCACCAGCCATTGGCGAGGTTTGTAAAGCGGCAAAAGTCATTGTGGAGCAAGTTGTTCAGGAAGGACTACCACGCCGCCGGTCAGATTTGAATTCCTGACAAATAAAGTCCACTATTATTTTCACGTCAGGATTCATTCCCTCGGAGCGGCAACAAAGCGCGTCGCTGATGCCAATTCGACACGCGACCAAGAAGTCAATAACGGGGACCTCAAGGTAATTCAGGGAAAGCGGGCTGTTGTTTCTTGTAATGAAGCGCATCGCAACCGCAAGACTGGAGATCACCAAATGGAATCCCGTGAACATTTCCGCCTCAGCATTCCCGTCGCGAACCATTACGGACCATCGCAATGGCATCGCCACGGACTATGGGCCGGGAGCAGGCTGGCCTGAAGATCGAAATACCACACACTGGCTTGAGAACAGGGGAACGATTCCGGCCGTGGAGATCTCGGTCGATATCGTCAGACAGGTGTAAGTCCACGCCAGAAGCCTGAAATAACAGGTCATTGACTTGAACCAGGACGGCAACCTTCGTTCGTGAAGTGCCGATTGATTGAATTCTCTTCATTCCGGCGAAGGCCAGAATGAAGAGAATTCAACGCACCCGGTCCGCCCTTACCACGGTGGCGAATATTTCAGCGCTTCCGTTACCGAACCAATTTGAGCGCCACACGATCTAACTTGCGTGTTATCGAAGGAGAACCGTCATGAGACCATCGATCACAATCCGAACCGTATTATTCGCAGCTCTGGCTCTTTTATTATCCGGCGGGCAGGTCGTTGCCAAAAACTCCGTTGTCGACGTTTCACTTTGGGATAGAGGCCCCATGTCCATGAACATGGGCGCCAGAAAGGGCATGATGGGTCACTCGGGAGCCAACATGCCCATGGCCCCCATGGGCATCTCGTTATCGACACATACGGTCAAATCCGGCGAAGTAACGTTTTCCGTAGTGAATACGTCAACGGTAATGGTGCATGAAATGGTTGTATCAGCACTCAAGGATGCGGACACCCCTTTACCGTACGACAAGGCCAGCAACAAGGTTGACGAGGATGCAATGGGCAGCCTCGGTGAGGTTGCAGATTTGGAACCTGGCGCAAAAGGTACGGTAACGGTTGACTTGAAGCCAGGCCGATACATCCTTTACTGCAATATCTCCGGACATTATTACTCAGGCATGTGGACGCTTATTACCGCGCAGTAGCGATCACAAAATTCAAATCGTGATCGCAGCACTGTCCCTTAACGACGCCCTCAGGACCTACTGATTAACCCGCCTTGGAGGGCAACCACGTCACGAGTTCAGGGAAGAACGCCATCAGGAATACCAGCCCTGTCATGATGAGAAAGAACGGCAGGACCGCCCGAGCAATGAAGGCCAGACTTTTTCCGGTCAGGCCCTGAATTACAAACAGGTTCATGCCTACAGGTGGGGTAATCTGGGCCATTTCCACCACGATGATGAGAAAGACGCCGAACCAGACCTTGTCATAGCCCGCCGCGACCACCATCGGGAGAACGATGGGGAGCGTCATTACGATCATTGACATCCCTTCCAGGAAGCACCCCAACACGATGTAAACGACCATCAACAATGCAACCAGGCCAATCGGCGAGAGGTTAAGCATTCTGACTTGTTCGGAGAATGCCTGTGGCAATCCGAGATACCCCATCGTCGTCGACAGGAAAGAGGCTGCGGCAATAATCAGGCCCAGCATGCTCGTTGTTCGGGCTGTTCCAAGACCAGCCGCGACAATGGCCTTCATGCTAAGAGTGCCTTCGATCAGCATGATGATCATGGTGGCGCCAACCGAAAGCGCAGCAGCTTCGGCCGGACTGGCCAGCCCGCCGTACATTGACCCCAACAGTACCGCCATCAGCGACAGGAACGGCAAGAGTAGCGGAATCGCCTGCATCCGCTCCTTCCAGATATGTTCATTTCCTTCTTTTGGCGAGGAAGTTTTTCCACCAACGTCGGAGACGATGGCCTTGACCGCAAGGAAAGCCATGAACGCCAGCGCGAGAACGAGTCCCGGTACGATGCCAGCCGCAAAAAGCTTGAGAATCGAGGTCTGAGCGAGCACACCATAAATGATCATGATGATGCTCGGCGGAATCAAGAACCCAAGGGTGCCTGCTCCTGCCAGGGAACCAACAGCCGTGCGCAGATCGTACCCGCGCTTGGACAGTTCTCCGAGAGTGATTCGGCCGATGGCGCTCGTCGTGGCCGCGGACGAGCCGGAAATCATCGCGAACAACGTGCAGCCAAGGACATTGGCATGAAGCAACCCTCCCGGCAGACGTCGCACCCAAGGCTCGATGGCGCGAAACAAGCCATCGACAAACTTTGACCGGAACAGCAGTTCGGCCATCAGGACGAACAAGGGCAGCGCAACGAGTTCAGGCGACGCCAAGCCATTCCAGACTGTTTGCGACAGGACCTTGTCGAGCGGCAAATTACGGAACAACGCCAGACTGCCAAGGCCTACGCCCATCAGGCCTAATGAGATCCATGTACCGGTAGCCAGCAGGACAAACAGAAGAATAATCGGGGAAATGACTGAGAGTGGCATATCACGCTTTCCAGTTATCTATTCGACGGAGGCTCCGCCTTGCCAATCAATTTCGAGTTTTGAACCCAAGGCGGCATGGCACAAGCGGAGGACCAATTGCAGCGACAACATGGCAGCCCCGAACGCCATGGCAACTGCCGGATATACCAAGGGAAAATCGTTGACCGTGCCGGATGTCCTCCCGCTCATCGCATATCCGTAGGCCATTCGGATCAGCGAATAACTGAGTATCAGCGAAATCAGCAAGCCGATCAGGGCGGATGAATAAGCAAAAAGCTTCGGGCTAAAGCCCTTGAGCAACGTTACTTGTATATGCCCTCCCGTCCTGAGCGTGTAGCCCGCGCCGAGGAATACCGCCGCCATGTTCAGATAGGCAGCGTATTCCCACACGAAAGGCAGGCTTACGCCAAAGAAGTTCCGGAGGACAAGTTCAGCCAGCTGCATGAAAACTATCAGGAAGAATCCCAACCCGCCCGCATGTGCCATCCAACCCGAGAGCGTATCGATAGCCCGATAAGTTTTTTCCCACATACAAATCTCCTGAAGGAGGGGGCATCGCCCCCTCCCGAGAAACAACTACTTCGCCGAGCGCGCTTCGAATTGCTTGACCAGATCGGCCGCCTTCGGCCCGAGACCTGACAGAGCCTTCTTGCGCAGCGGTTCGCCAAGAGCATTCAGCTCAGCGCGCATTTTCTTGTCGATCGTGCCGTTAACCATGCCCTTCTTCTCCAGCGTGGCCATTTGTTCGGCATCGGTTTTCTGGGCTAGATCCCAAAATCCCTTTTCCAGCTTTTCGACAACCCGCAGGATGGCATCCTGATGCTTTGCCGGGAGCTTCTTCCACGCATCAAGATTGACGGTAACAGCGTTGGTGTTCCATGTCTGCCGGGTCGGATAACCGTACTTCAAGAACTCCCAGAACGACCCGTCGACCGCAGACGGAGACGAGGTTGCCACGGCATCAATGGCACCGGCGGCCAGTGACGGAATCACCTCGCCCCACGGCAACTGGACAGGAATCATTTTTGCGGCAGCGAAGATCTCGGTCGACGATTTGTCGTAGCTTCGTATCTTGATACTAGACAGATCGGCAAGCGAATCGATCTTTTTCTTCGTAAAGATCTGCTGTTGCGGCCACGGAATCGTGTAAAGCAATTTCTGGTTGTTTTTCGTGAAAACCTCGGTCAGCAAAGGACGATACAAACCATCGAATACCCTGAGTTCATCAAACCCACCAATCATGTACGGAAGAGATTGCAAGCCAAGAAGCGGCTCCTCTCCGACCTGCTGATTCAGAAGCATGTCGCCAATAGGCACCAGGCCGTCGCGCACGGCCCCGAGCATTTCCGGACCCTTGAACCCCAGTGACCCGCCCGGATGCAGGGTGATGACTATCTCGCCCCCGGTTGCCGATTTGACTTCATCAGCGAAGCGCTGCGCGGATTGAACGATGTAGTTACCTGCCGGCCAGGCCAACGGCAAGTCCCATTTCGTCTCGGCGGATGCGGTCGTTGCTGTCCCGAGGGACAACATTGCCGCCACACTTGCCATGACCAATTTCGCTCTCATGTCTAATTTCCTTTCTGCGTTCTCTAAAAAGTCGAAAGATTCATCATTGCCTGGAACGACCGCTGGGACATAAACACAAGCCCGGATTGACGGCGGTGCTCAGGCGAATGACTTGACGGTAAAACCGGCCTCCAGAACTGCCTTGCGAATTGTTTCTGCCAGGGTGACAGCACCTGCGGTATCGCTATGGATCAGGATCGACTCGGCCGGCATCGGGACAAGCGTTCCGTCAATGGCCTCGACGACTCCTTCCGCCAGCATTCGGCGGACCCGTTCAGCAACAGCACGATGCTCCTTCACCACCGAACCAGGCTGACTTCGCGACACGAGGATCCCTTGCGCCGTGTAAGCGCGATCGGCGAGGAAGGAGCGGACGACCGCAATCCCCTGCTCCTCAGCCGCACGTGTCGCTTCGGTGTGCGGCAATCCCACGAACTTCAGCCTCGGATCAAAAGCTTTCATCGCACCGATCAAGGTACGCGCAACATCACGATCGACAAACGAGAGGTTGCCCAGCGCTCCATGGAAATTCGCATGGCTCAGAGCAGTACCTGCATTGCTGGCGACAGCGGAAAGTGCGCCGAGTTGGGTGATGGTCAGCAATTCAAGTTCTTTGAGCGACAAGGGCATCGGCCGACGCCCGAACCCCTCCCGGTCCGGATACCCGATGTGCGCGCCAACGAGAACCCCACGCTTTGCAGCCTCGCGGATCGTTTTATCCATGATCATCGGATCACCGGCATGAACGCCGCACGCGATATTGGCCGACGACACGATATCCAGGATCGCGTCGTCATCGGCGATTCGGTAAGGACCAAAGCCTTCGCCCAGGTCGGAATTCAGATCAATCGAAGACATGACTGTCCTTTCTGTCAGTTACTCACGGATACGATCGGCGCACCGCGATCCACAAACGCGCCGTCTTGCGCCATGAAATTCATGACCCGGCCCGAAACATTGCTTCTGACTGGCAACAAGGCAAAACCGGACTCCAGATAGCCCACGGGCTGGCCTTTCTCGACGCTTTCACCTTCAGTCACGACCGGGATGGCCGATTGCTGGTTCGGAACCGTCGAATGGAACACGCCGCTTGCGGGGGCAAGAGAGACTGATTCGCCATGGCCCGGAGCATCCGCCAGTGCCTCAACGCACTCCCGGTTTGCAAGCGATGCAAGACCTTGCACCGCAGACAAAAGGAATCGATCTGCACGCAGAGCACTCACTGCTTCAGCCGGGGTGACTAGGGTGAAACGTATCGACTCGCCGAGCTTTGCTTGTGCCAGCTTTCTCAGGTCTGATTCGATAACCACGCCGAGTTTGGGATAGCCACCACACGTGTTCGCATCCAGCATCTGGATAGCAGGCGCCCCCCCGGGAGGCAACTGCACTGTTCCCGGCAGAATGCCGTGTGAAAGCAACTCGCCCGAGCGCCCCTTGGCGAGCGATGGCCCGATCAGTCGGTACCCCACACGATTGCTGACGGAATCGATACGCCAGGTAGCCTCGAGGAATTCCCGCTGGGTGTCATGGGAATAATCATTCCACTCCGCCGCCGGAATCACGCGTACGGTGATTACATCGCTACCCTGTTCAAGCGCCGCGTTTCGTACGCAAACACCAAAAGTATTGGATGACTTTGTGGATGCGTTCTGCCCCAGCAGGCCCAGATGATCGCCGCGTCGCAACGCGCGCCCCTGATACCCACCGAACCCGCCTTTCAGGTCCGTTGCACGCGACCCCAAAACCACCGGCACATCGATGCCACCGGCGACGGCCAGATAACTCCGCATCCCTGCGCTCGGTGCACTGATCTCCACAACCTGGCCGGCTTTTGCCACCCAGGTATGCCACCCCGGGATGAGGCGTCCATCGAGCTTTATATCTGAGACCGCTCCGGAGACGGTAAAAACGCAGTCGGACTCGAAGCGACAGGAAAAACCGCCGAAAGTCACCTCAATCCCGGCCGCATCTTCGGGATTGCCAACCATGATATTGGCAAGACGCAACGCGAGCGCGTCCATCGCACCGGAAAGGCCGACCCCGAGGTGGCGAAGCCCTCTGCGACCCGTATCCTGGACGGAGGAGAGAATCCCGGGCTTGATAATCTCGATCACAGGACGATCTCCTTCACAACGAAGCGCAGGCGGTGCCCGGGGCTGACCAATGTTGGTGGATACTTGCGCGCGTCGAAAAATTCGAGATCGGTCCTGCCAATCAGGTTCCATCCCGACGGCGTTGTTTTGGAAAGCACCGCCGTCTGTTCGCCTCCGATCATGACGACTCCCGCTTCAACCCGTGGACGAGGGCTACTGCGTCGCGGACTGGCCAGACGAGGATCGAGTCCCCCGAGATAGGCAAACCCCGGCTGGCTTCCCAGCGCATAGACGGTGTAGTCACAACCGGCATGAAGCGCGACGAAATCCTCGACGCTCAATCCCGCCCCCTCAGCGATTTCAGGCAGATCCTCGCCTGCCTTCCCGCCGTAAACCACCGGGACTTCCAGGACAGCCCCCTTGACCTCCTTGGGTTGTTGCTTTGCCCAGACGGCGGACATGAGTTCGGACATTGATGCCGTCGAAGCAAGGAAGGGATCGAAAATGACAACGATGTTGTTCATTCCCGGAATGACTTCCTTGACGGCCGGCAAGGCGGCAACCGTATCGGCCATTCCCCAGATTTTTTTCTGGCGCTCGAGATCCAAGGCTCCCGCGGGAAACTGGCAAAGAATTGCCGCCTCTCCGAGTGCACTCAAGATCAAATCTTCGCTTCTAAAAATCCACGTCATTTGCCTGAATCCGATCAGCCATCAAGAGAAATGTTGCTACCTGTTGATACGGTCATCGAAGATCAATCGATGAATTCGCATCCTTTATCCTTCAGTGTTTTGGCGACCCATGAGGTATCCCAGGCGTCATTGCCAATCGCAGTCATGATTCCGGCTTCCTTCGTCACGGTTGCCCGCGATTTCTCCAAAATATCTTCAGCATCGGAGGGGTCGATGACGACGAGCCCGTCCCCGTCACCCACCACGATGTCGCCCGGATTTACAAGCACACCACCACATGAAACCGGCACATTGACTTCGCCCGGACCATTCTTGAACGGACCGTTCGGCGTCACACCGGCAGCGTAGACCGGCATGGACAGCTCTTTTATTGCTGCCGCATCGCGTATCGCGCCGTCAATCACAACGCCGGCCAGGCCCTTTTTCTGTGCCCACGTCAGCATCAGCTCGCCAATGATTGCGTTCGACAGCTCCCCTTGCGCATCGACGACAAGAACGTCGCCGGGTTGAGCCATCTCGATTGCGGCGTAGACCATCAGGTTGTCGCCAGGACTCGTCTTGACCGTGATCGCGCTCCCAAGAAGTGGAGAGCTGTTCATCGGGCGAATCCGCGCGTGCATGCAGGCGCGCCGATTCATGTTGTCGCCAATGTTGGCGACGGGAATGCCCGCGAAAGCCGAAACACAATCGGCAGGAGCACGGTTGATCTGGGTATGAATTCTGAGTCCGGTATTCTTCATGGTCTTCTCACACAAAGATTTTCTTAAGACGCTTGATCGCTTCTTCAATATTCTCGATCGATGTGGCGAACGAGATGCGCAATGTCTTCTCGGTCCCCAATCCGTAAGCGCTTCCCGGCGTCAGCAGTACCTGCGCGTGCTCGAGAATGAATTCGCTTAACTGTTCGGAACTCATTCCTTTGTAGTCGACACGCGGCAGTGCATAAAACGTGCCTTGCGGCATGCGGCAATCGAAGCCGGGAATGGTATTGAGTTCCTTGACCAGATAGTC
>QKII01000118.1 GCA_003249625.1 Propionivibrio sp.
AAGCGTCTTCCTGGCAAGAGCTGGCTGCATGTGGCGTTGCGCGTGCGGGAGCCAGCGCGGGATGGCTTCGGGATGCACGGCAGCGGCATGTTCGTGATCAATCCGCCGTGGACGTTGCACGATACGCTGGCGGGCGTCATGCCATTCCTGGTCGAGGCGCTGGGCGAGGACGCCGGCGCCGGTTTCATCCTGGAGCAGCAGGCGGCCTGAGTCGCCGCCAGCCTTTTCACTACTGCAACTGTTCGATGCGCTCCTTGAGGCGCTGGATGCCGCGCTCTGGCGAGGTCAGAACCGGTACGTCGCTCGGTGGCATGCCGGTCATGGCGCGGGCCATGGAGGCTTGTGCGAGGACGACCACGTCGGCGTTGTTCAGCGCGCCGCGCAGTCCTGCGGCGACGATGCGGTCGTGAGTTTCATTGTCGCCGGCCAGCAGTGCCTTGAATGCGTCGGCCATCAGCGTTGGACGGACATCGACATCGGCGCCGGCTTCGCGCGCACGGCGGTGCAGGTAGTCGAGCGTCGGCCGGAGGGTGGTTTCCACGGTGGCAAGTACGGCGATGCGCGGTCCCTTGCGAATGGCTTCCTCGATCATCGCCTCGTCGATCCGTGTGACCGGCATCCGGGTGAGGAACTGGCATTGTTCGACGCTGCCGCCGATCGATGAACACGCGGTCATGAAGATCGCACAGCCCGCTTTTTCGGCAGCCTGTACGTAGCCGGCGATGCGGGCGTTGATGTCAGGCGTCGGTCCGCCGTTCTTCATCACCTCGCGGATCATCGATTCCTCGACGAAATGAACGACTTCAACGCCAGGCATCGCGCTTGCCGTCAGGTTTTGAAACAGGCCCAGCGTGGCGGCGCTGGTGTGGAATATCGCGGCTTTGGTCATTTGTTTCTCACGAAGACAGGTTGTTTTGCAGCGTGGCGACGAGCAGTTCGGCGGCCTCGACGTCCTCCTGGGCGGAAATCCCGCCGATCGCCAGTGCGCCGATCAGTTTCTTTTCGGCATTGAAGATCGGTGCGCCACCGGGCATGGCGGCGAATTTTTCGTCGCCGAACCATGAGATCTCTAGGTTTTCCCGTTGCAGACGTTGCTGGAAGGCGAGCGTCGAACACGCCATGCGCGAGGCGGTATAGGCCTTGCGCAGGGTCAGTTCGATGCTCAACGGCCGCGCATTGTCGGTGCGTCCGAATGCGAGCAGGAAGCCGTTGCGGTCGCAGACGGCCACGCTCAGGCCGGTGGCGGCGTACTTTTCGGCAGCAAGTGCGAGCGCGTGCTCGACGGCCGAATGCGCGGCACGCTGCGGCAGGTTGTCGGTCATGACTGTGCTTACGGTTTGGGCTGGATGTTGAGGATGCGCCGCGCTTCGTCCGGCGTGGCGATTTCGCGGTCCATGGCGCGGATCAGTGTCGCCAGCTTTTCGACCAGCTGCAGGTTGTTCTCAGCCCGTTGCTCGGCGTCGATGAACTTGCTGTCCTCGAAACCGATACGCACCAGGTCGGCGCCCATGCCGATTGCTGCTGCCAGGAAGTCAAAGCTCTTGCGACCGAAGTGGGTGACGCCCCACAGGGCATCCTTGGGAACGAAATGGCGGAAATGCACCAGCGCGTCGATCGTCGCCGGCATCGTGCCGCGATGACCGAATACGGTGTTGATCAGCATCGGCTTCGAGACGCTGATCTGCTCTTCGAGCTGGCAGATCGAGTTGATCATGCCGACCTCGAACACCTCATACTCGGGGACGATCTTCTTCTCTGCGGCGATCGTCGCGCAGTAGAGAATGTCCGGCAACGAATTGGCGTACACGGCGTCGCCGAGGTTCGTCGAGCCGCCGTTGAGCGACGTCATTTCGACGATCGGACACTTGAAGAGCGGTGCACAGCGTTCTTCCATGCTCATGTCGGAGATGCCGCCCGAGGAAGCCTGGATAACCAGGTTCGAGCCGTTGCGGATCAGGCCGATGGTTTCGGCGAAGTCGCTGACGTCGGGCGTCAACTTGCCGGTCTTGTCACGCACGTGCAGGTGGACCATCGCCGCGCCGAGCTTTTCCGCCTGGACCACTTCCGCAGCCACTTCGGCGGGGATGACACGCGTGTCGGCGGCGGAAACCGGGGCGAGCGAGATGATGACCTTGTTCATTCTGCTGTCTCCTTCAAGAGTCGCGATTGTTGGCGTCGGGCGGCAGCCCGAGTGCGATGCTGTGTATTAGATCGGCCGCGCTGAAGGTGTGTCAATGATGCAGATATGATCTTTTATGATGTAATTTGATGTAATTGTGCGGGCTGGGAGAAACAAGCTGCTGTTTCGGAAGGCTTTTGACTGAGAATGGCAAGCGGGGATGCCCGGCATGTGCCGGGCTGGCAGGATGTTGCGCGGGATTAAGGAAGGTTCTCGCGAAATACCACACTGATGCGCAGTGCCTCTACGCCGGAGAGCGGATCGCGCTTGTCGCGCAGGTTGCAGAAGATGCGTACGCAGTTCATCACCACGCTTAGCGGTGGCTGGGTGAGTACGGCATCCATCGCGCCGTCGATCAGCAGTGAACGGGTGTCGGGCGTGAGACCGTGGCCAACGAGCACGACCTTCTGGTCGCGGCCGGCGTCCTTGAGCGCCAGTGCCACGCCGTCGGCGCCACCGCCGATGTTGTAGATGCCGACCAGATCGGGAAACTGCTCCAGCAGTTGCCGGGTTTCCTTGCGGTTCTTTTCGGCGTCGTCCTGGCCTTCGCGCAGACCGACGACACGCATGGCAGGAAACATCTCGCTCATCACGCTGAGAAAGCCGACTTCCCGCTCCTCGTGGCCGCGATAGGCCCGGCTCCCCGCGATCAGTGCTACAGCACCGCGTCCGCCGGCGAAGCGGCCGACGATGAGGCCGGCGGTGCGACCCGCGGCACGGTTATCCAGGCCGACGTAGGCGACGCGGCGTGAATGGGTCAGGTCGGAGACCAGGGTGACTACGGGAATGCCTTCGTCGGCCAGCGTGGCTACCGCTTCGCGCACACGCGGATGCTCCAGGGCCATGAAGGCGACCCCGTCGGAGCGACGGCCGTGGTAGAGCAGCCGTTCGGCCAGAACGTCGGGATTGAATCCTTCGATGAAATAGTTGCGGCAGCGCACGTTGAACGGTGTGAGGTGCTCCTCGGACGAGGCCACCATGTCACCGAGCATGCGCAGATAGCGATTGGTGCCCGACGGGAGAAGAAAGCTTAGGCGCAGCGGTTTTGGGCGCAGGGATTCGAACAGGTTGGCTTCCGGCAGGTAGTCGAGGTTGCCGGCGATCTTGAGCACGCGCTGTACGGTGGCCTCGCGCACGCCCGGTCGGCGGTTGAGGACGCGATCGACGGTGGCTGTGGAAACGCCGGCCTCGCGGGCGATATCAACGATGCGTGTTCGGGAGAGTTTTGATGACATGGCTTAAAAACATCAAAATAAATCATTTCAATAGTTTGACCACAGCCTGAATACAGGCATAAGGTTCCGTTCGTGGCAGGGTCACAACAACATTTTCATTCAATTAAATATCAGGAGACATCATGGTTGCAAGCCGCTTGTTCTCTCGTCGCACAATTCTTGGTGTGGTTTCGGCAGTCTGTCTGGGGGCGACGTCGTTTGCTCATGCGCAAAAAACCATCGAGTGGCGCTACGGCCACATGAACCCGCCGACCAGCGCCGCCGGCATCCAGGCCAACTGGTTGGCCGAAGCGGTGGAAAAGCACACCAACGGACAGATCAAGATCAAGGTTTACCCGGCCTCGCAGCTCGGCAAGTTGCAGGAACTGGCCGAAGCGGCTTCGACAGGAACCATCGCGCTGTCGCACAACACAGCCGCCGGTATCGGCTCGTTGCATGAGCCGTTCGCCGCACTCGATACGCCGTACCTCTATCGTGATGTCGACCACCTGATGAAGACTGTCGATGTCGATTCGCCGGTCATGAAGAAACTCAACGAAGGCCTGATCAAGTCGGCCGGCGTGCGCGTGCTCTACGCCTATTATTTCGGCACCCGTCAGCTCACGGCGAACAAGGGCGTGACGCAGCCGTCGGAACTCGCCGGGATGAAGATCCGCGCGATTCCGTTCCCGATCTACATGAGCACTGTCGAGGGGCTGGGTGCGGTTCCGGTTCCGGTCGACTGGTCGGAAGTGCCGACGGCGCTAGCTACCGGCGTGGTCAACGGCCAGGAGAACCCGGTTAACGTGGTGCTCTCCAGCAAACTGTACGAGGCGCAGTCGCACATGATGCTGACCGGCCACATCATGAATGCACAGGTGATCATCATCAACGAGAAGATCTGGCAGGGGCTGACGCCGGAATTGCGCCAGGCCGTTACCAAGGCAGCCGCCGAGGTACGTCAGCGTGCCACCGATACGGTGCGTGCGCAGGAGTCCGAGGAACT
>QKII01000362.1 GCA_003249625.1 Propionivibrio sp.
CGTCGGCCTTGACCCGGATGATCTCGTCGTAGATCGCCGTGTTCAGCACATCGGGCACGAAGCCGGCGCCGATCCCCTGAATCGGATGCGGCCCCTTCTGTCCGCCGGAGAGCACCGGCGATGCATCCGGCTCGACTGCGATGGCGCGGAACGACGGCTTGCGTGCCTTGATCACTTCACCGATGCCGGTGATCGTGCCGCCGGTACCGACGCCGGAAATCAGGATGTCCACCTGTCCGTCTGTATCCCTCCAGATCTCCTCGGCCGTCGTCTTTCGGTGGATTTCCGGGTTGGCAGGGTTCTTGAATTGCTGCAACAACAGATAGCGGGCATCCGATGCCGCGAGTTCCTCGGCTTTCTTGATCGCGCCGCCCATGCCTTCCGGTCCCGGGGTGAGAATCAACTCGGCGCCGAAGGCGCGCAGCAGGGCGCGGCGCTCTTTGCTCATCGTTTCCGGCATGGTCAGTACCAGCTTGTAACCGCGCGCCGCCGCGACCATCGCGAGGGCGATGCCGGTATTGCCGCTGGTGGGCTCGACGAGGATGGTGTCGGGCTTGATCAGCCCGGCTTGCTCGGCAGCGGTGATCATCGCCTCGCCGATGCGGTCCTTGACGCTGTGCGCGGGGTTGAAGAACTCGAGCTTGGCGGCGATGGTGGCGACGGCGCCTTCGGCGATGCGGTTGATGCGCACGAGCGGAGTGTTGCCGATGAGATCGGTGACGCTGTTGGCGATATTCATGAGGGGCCTCCGGGTCAATGGGTCAGGAATGCCTCCTGCGGCGCAGAAAGGTCCGCGCGCGGGAGGTGAATGACGGCAATGTACCAGCGTGTAGACCAGCATCGAACGACTTAATTTCTATATCAATATTCTCGAAAAGAATATTCGGAGAAAAAAATCGATGCGACGTTGAATATCGTCTTCGGGAAGAACTGGCCCGCGTACGGCAGCGGGCCTTGTTTTCGATCAGGACAGGTAGCCCAGCATTCTGGGAAATGCCAGTGCGAGATCCGGAATGAAGGTGACCAGCAGCAACGCGATGGTCATCGCCCCAACCAGCCAGAGCACCCAAGGAACGGTGTCCTCGATACGGATTCCAGCGATCCGGCTGGTGACCATCAGGTTGATCGCCATCGGCGGGGTGAACTGTCCAATCGCCATGTTCATCGCCAGGATGATCCCGAACCAAACCGGGTCCCACTTGAAATGGATGATGACCGGGAGCAGGAAGGGGACGAAGATGAACAGGATGGATACCGCGTCGAGGAACATGCCGGCAATCATCAACAGCACGGTGACTGCGAGGAGAACGACGATCTCGTTCGTGGAAATCCCGATCAGCAGCGAACCGAGGGCCTCGAAGGCGCCGAGGGTGCTGCCTGCCCACGCGAAAACGCTGGCCAGGGCGATGATCAGCAGGATGACCCCGGAGACTTCGGCGGCCTCGGCCAGTACGTCGTAGATGGCCTCCCAGTCGAGCGTCCGGTAAACCACGAGGCCGACGAACAGGCCGTAGAACACCGCGACGACAGCTGCCTCGGTCGGGGTGAACATGCCGGAGCGCATGCCGCCGAGGATCAATACCGGGGCGAGCAAGCCCCAAATGGCTTCCTTGAACGTCTGCCAGAAACTGGTAGGCGGCGCATCGTCTGAATGGTCCGAGGTGCCGAAACCGTACCGGGCGGAAATCCACATGATCGGGGTGATCAGAGCGAGACCGGCCAGCAGGCCGGGAATCAACCCCGCGGCAAACAGCGCGGGAACGGATGCTTCGGGAACCAGTACGCTGTAAAGAATGAAGACGATCGATGGCGGGATCAGGATGGCCGTCGAGCCGGCGGCGGCGATCACGCTGGCGGAAAACGCCGCGGGGTAGCCTGCGCGGACCATGCCAGGGATCATTACCGTGGCGACGGCCGCTGCGTCGGCCGGGCCGGAGCCGGAGATTCCACCGAGCACCATGCATACGAGGATGGCCGCCAGGGCGAGGCCGCCTCGCCGCCGGCCAACGAGGGCGGTGGCGAAGTGCACGAGACGCAGGGCCACGCCAGAGCGTTCGAAGATCATCCCGGCGAGGATGAAAACCGGGATCGCCAGCAGCGGGTACTTGGCGATGCCGGTATAGACGCTGGTGGGTACCGACATCAAGCCGAGGTCGGCGAAGAATACCGCCGCCGTGGCGGAAAGCCCCATCGCGACGCCGAGCGGTACGCCGGCGAACATGAGCACGAAGAATGAGATGAAGAGAAGTGCGTTCATTCTGCGTTCCTCCGTCGTGACATGGCGAACAGGATCAGACGGACGACGATCAGCGCCGAAAGGAGCGGTAGCCAGACCGTGTAGATCCACTGTGGCAGGCCCAGACCGGGCGAAGTGACCTCGAACTCGAAATCGTCCAGGGCCATTTTGTAGCCGGTCCAGGTCAGGAGACCGAACATGGCCATGTTGGCCAGCCATTCGAGCACTGCGCAAAGCGTTTTTCCAGCACGCGGCAGCAGGTCGACGAGCAGGGTGATGCGCACGTGGTGGCGTTCGGCGAAGGCGGTGACCGATCCCACCAGGGTGAGCACCAGCAGCAGGAATACGGATATCTCTTCGGTGAATGCAAAGGATACGTTAGTCAGGTAGCGGACCAGGACGTTGGCGAAGGTGATGAGGCAGAGGAGGGCCATGCAGCCGGCGGCGAAGGCGCGCTCGAACCGGGCGGGTCGGGAGGAGCCAGAGGGTTTCATGGGAAAGCCTTGATGCGGAAGGTCGGAAAACGACCGGACGACCTCGCGGTCGTCCGGGGTAGTGGACACCGGTTCACGGCGTCCACCGGTAGCTGCGTGTCTGCTGGAGAATTACTTGGCGTTGGCGATCGCGGTTTCGGCCTTCCTGACCAGTTCCTTGCCGACCGTTGCCGTCCACTTGTCGAACACCGGGCGTGTCACTTCCTTGAACGCCTTGCGCTGTTCCGGAGTCAGGCGGGTGATCGTCACCCCGTTCTTCTCTATGCTTTTCAGCAGGTCGTCATCGCCCGGCGTGATGCCTTTGCGCGCGGCTATCAGGTTTTCGGCGGCGGCTTGCTCGGCCGCTTCACGCACCGCCTTGCGGTCAGCTTCGCTCCAATTCTTCCAGACTTGCTTGCTGACGACGAAGATCAGCGGGTCGGCCATGTAGCCCCACAGTGTCAGGTGATTCTGGCCGAGGGTATGCAGCTTGGCGATGCTGAAGACGGACAGCGGGTTTTCCTGGCCATCGACCGCCTTTGTCGCCAACGCCGGCTGGGCATCGGCCCAGCTCATCTGCGTGGGGTTGGCGCCGAGTGCGGTGAAGGAATCGATGAAGATCGGAGAACCGACGATGCGGATCTTCATCCCTTTAAGATCGGCCGGTGAAGTGATCGGCTGCTTGGAGTTGGAGATCTCGCGGAATCCGTTTTCGCCGTAGGCCAGCGGAACGACGCCCTGCTTGTCCAGAATGGTGAAGAGGTCCTTGCCGACCTCGCCCTTGATCAGCGCATCGAGCCCCTTGGCATCGGGAACGAGGAAGGGCAGCGAGAACAGGTTGAGTTGCTTCACCTGGGGCGACCAGTTGATCGAGGAGCCGATCGCCAGATCGATGACGCCTTGGCGGATCGCCGAGAATTCGCGGGTCTGGTCGCCGCCGACCAGGCTGGTTCCTGGATACTGTTTGACGTTGATGCGCCCGTCGGTCTTTTGCTTGATCAATTCGGCCCAGCGCTCGCCGGCCTTGCCCCAGGTGAAGGCCGTACCGAGGACCGTCGAGAGGCGGTATTCCGCCTTGTAGTCGGCCGCATACAGACTGGGTGAGGTCAGGGTTGCTGCCGCGACGGTAACGGCGAGTGCAGCGGAGTACAGCTTGTTCATCGAATTCCCCCTTGATGGATGGTCTTGAAAATAGTTGGTCCGCGAGTTTAGGTGGGCTGTCCGCGCCGCGTCAAGGAAACGGGCAGGGGCGGCGACCAAGTCGCAGGCATTTTTAGCGCGTATTACGGAAAGAAAACCGGCGATAAAGGCTGGGAGCCTCTATCGCCAGGAACGGGCCCGTAAAGCGGCCCGGATTCGGAGGGTGTCGAGTTACAACGTCAGCGCCGGGATGAAGGCAAAGGCGAGAGTGGAGCCAAGGGCGACGAGATAGAACGGAAGCAGCTCACGCGACGACTTGAGGATCGAGACGTTGGCGATGGAACTGGAGATGAACAGGGTCGTACCAACCGGCGGGGTATACAGCCCGATGGCCAGCGTCAGCACCATCACCAGACCGAGCTGCGTCAGATCGAAGCCGATCTGCTCGGCCAGCGGCACGAAGATCGGCCCGAGCAGCAGGATCGCCGC
>QKII01000328.1 GCA_003249625.1 Propionivibrio sp.
GCAGATTGACCCTGCACAAGTTGGTGCAAGAGAAGCTGCTGAAGCCTGCCGGAATGTGCGTCGCAATTACAAGAGAATCGGCGCCGCTTGAAGGTCTCACGGGTCAGCGCCTCTTTCAACCCGAGACGCAAATCGCAATCAGTATATTCAAATTGGCCGAAGTAAGCAAAGACAATGTCACTCAGCTCCTAGTATCGGAAGAAGATAGCGGGCAGCGTCTTGATAACTACCTGCTACGTGTCTGCAAGGGCGTGCCCAAGAGCCACATTTACCGGATTATTCGCAGTGGTGAAGTCAGGTTGAATGGCCGGCGCGTGAACGCGTCCTCCAGAGTGTCCGGGGCTGATGTCCTGCGTGTGCCCCCAATCCGTGTCGCCACAAAGCGTGAGGAAATAGTCTCCGGCGCTGAAATGAAGACTGACTTGCCGGTCCTCTTCGAGGATGATGCCTTGCTGGTGATCGATAAGCCGGCAGGCGTCGCCGTTCATGGCGGGAGCGGGGTAAGTTTTGGCGTGATCGAGGCACTTCGAAGGCAAAGGCCGCTTGCTCGCTTTTTGGAGTTGGCTCATCGACTCGACCGCGAAACGTCCGGTTTGTTGCTGATCGGCAAGAAACGTTCTGCGCTCAAAGCTCTGCATGAGATGTTTCGTGATGGAGGGGGAACCCCCCGGGGGGCGGACAAACGCTATCTGTTGCTGGTCAAGGGGCGGTGGGCCGATCCTGTGCGCCATGTCAAGTTTCCATTGTTCAAATACCTTACGGAGTCCGGCGAGCGCCGGGTTCGGGTTTCGGAGGAGGGTAAGCCCTCTTATACAATCTTTCGATTGGTCGCGCGCTGGGAACATTTCAGTCTTTTGGAGGCCGAATTAAAAACAGGGCGTACGCATCAGATTAGAGTGCACTGCGCGCATCTTGGCTTTCCAATTGCAGGGGATGAAAAATACGGTGATTTCGCGTCAAACAAATCACTTCATAAAGAAGGGTTGAAACGCATGTTCCTGCACGCATGGAAAATGGCGTTTCCACATCCTGGTAGCGGTGCCGCAATGATGCTGGAGGCGTCGTTGCCTGTAGCGTTGCGCGATTTTTTGAAAGCGTTGTCGCAAAAAGAGTGTCAGGATTATGGTCAGAAAATTTGATTTGGTCGTGTTTGATTGGGACGGAACATTATTTGATTCAACGGCCTCGATAGCTCGATCGATCCAGGCAGCCTGCCGTGATTTGGGTTTGACGGAACCGTCGGATAACGAGGCTAGTCATGTGATCGGACTGGGATTGTCTGAGGCACTGCGTTACATTGCCCCAGATCTACCGGAAGAGCGTTTGCCATTGTTGGTCGAGCGTTACCGGCATCACTATCTTTTGAGTGATCAAGATATCAGGCTGTTCGCGGGGGCGGCGGATTTGATCGAGGGGTTGTACACTTCGGGTTATTCCCTGGCCGTCGCGACGGGAAAGAGTCGTAAGGGGCTTGATCGGGCTCTTTCGAACTCTGGACTCGGACGGTTCTTTATGTCGTCCCGATGTGCAGATGAGTGTTTTTCCAAACCTCACCCCCAGATGCTTATGGAGTTGATGGCTGAACTCGATGTTGAAGAAAATAGAACACTAATGGTTGGTGATACGACGCACGACATACAGATGGCAATCAATGCGCAAGTGCAGGGGTTGGCTGTAACTTACGGTGCGCATTCCACTGAATCCCTACGGAGTCTGAATCCTCTTGAGTGTCTGGAAAGTGTCGAGGATCTTCGTCAGTGGTTTGAATCGAATGCCTGAGAATGTGCTCTGATGAATTGAAAATGGTATTTTTTTCAGATGCTTAGTGGAAGACTGCTCAGAGATCGGATCTAGCGATGGATACATCGGACAACGGGCCGAATTGGGAACGACAAGTTCTTGAAAAGCTGGCTCTCGCGTCACTCAAGGAAATTCGTGCGAAGCGTCGCTGGGGGATTTTCTTTAAGCTGGCCGGACTGGCCTATTTAGTGGCCATCCTCGTTCTTGCCGTCGGATGGGGGGGGGGCGAGAAGCTTGTTGAAAGCAAACACACAGCCTTGATCAACGTGGATGGATCAATTGGCGCGAATAGTGACGCAAACGCCGACAAAATCAACGGTGCACTTCAAGCGGCTTTCGAAAGCAAGGGGACTGCGGGAGTGATCATGCGTATCAACAGTCCCGGTGGGAGTCCTGTGCAGTCAGGGATTGTTTATGACGAAATAGTGCGATTGCGTACCAAGCATCCGGATATTCCGCTTTACGCAGTGGTGGAGGATATGTGTGCATCCGGAGGCTATTACATTGCCTCTGCTGCCGACAAAATCTACGTGGATAAAGCAAGTATTGTCGGTTCTATCGGCGTATTGATGGACGGATTCGGCTTTACCGAAGCGATGGAAAAAATCGGAATCGAGCGGCGTCTTTTGACTGCCGGCCAGAACAAAGGATTTCTGGATCCATTTTCTCCCCAGGATCTAGCGCAGAAACAGCATGCACAAATTCTTCTGGAAGAGATCCATCAGCAGTTTATCGACGTTGTTCGCAAGGGGAGGAAGGGGCGTCTTAAAGAGACTCCCGAGATGTTCTCAGGGCTGATGTGGACCGGATCTCAGAGCGTCAAGATGGGATTGGCCGATGATTTTGGTACAGTCGATTCAGTCGCGCGGGAGGTTATCAAGGAAGAAAATATCCTCGATTACTCGGTTAAAGAGAATATTGCGGAGCGCTTTGCAAAGCGCCTTGGGGCCGATGTTAGTCATAGCTTGATTCTTCGGCTTTTTGGCGGTGACCAGATTACTGTTCGTTGAGTTCTGATCAGGGCTCGCGGCCTGCCTACAAGTTGCAATACCGCGCAGCCCAGGTTGAAGCAGTCAGGCTTGGCTTGATTCGTCGCTGCTGTTCAAATACAACTCGATCAGCCTGGGTGCAAGAACGATGATTACCAAGGTTACTACGGTGGCGAACTCGGCGATCGTGGACATGCTGTTTCCTTTCTCGTTAATTAACTTTGTATCTATACGAGAAAGTCTATTGATTCTGCTGCCGGGTGTATGTCGCGTTATTGCAGGGGCTGTGTGCTTGAGTGTAACGCTTTATTACGAGATTACTGTGGCGCGGGGCTTGGGATGCGTTCGAGGTTGGCTGGAACCATAAAGCAAAAAAGCCAGTCATAAGACTGGCTTGATTGGTTTCTCGCTGAATTGGCGCGCCCGGAGCGATTCGAACGCCCGACCCCTTGGTTCGTAGCCAAGTACTCTATCCAACTGAGCTACGGGCGCGCTGCAGCAACGAAGATGCGCATTATATAGAGGTATTATTTTTTTTCAAGCTTTTTTCCTAAATTTTTTTTAATGGAACGACTTTGTGATCCAGTAGTCTCTGTAGCCAACCTTCTGAAAATCAATTAAGCTTAAAAACCGTACTGACAATTAGACATGGAGTATGAACCATGAGTAATAAAGGGCAACTGTTACAAGACCCCTTCCTGAACGTGTTGCGTCGCGAGCATGTTCCAGTCTCGATCTACCTGGTTAACGGAATCAAGTTACAAGGTCAGGTTGAGTCGTTTGACCAGTACGTGGTGTTGCTGAAGAATACCGTTACGCAAATGGTCTATAAACACGCCATTTCCACGGTGGTGCCTTCGCGCCCGATCAGTATTCAGCAGGACAGCAATAGCGCTGAGTAGTGCGGTTTTTTTCTTCAGTGTCGTTTCCCTTGGTTACTCTCCGTCTGTTTTTGGCTTTCGGCGATTGCCCGTTTGGGTTTCTGTGAGTTGGTGTTATGTTTGACCGGCACGCGGGTGGCGAACGGGTTGTTGTTGTTCAACTCGACTTCGGCGAAGGGGAGGGTGACGAGCGTCTCGAAGAAGTTCGTCTGCTCGTAGAATCGGCTGGTGCCGAGGTTTGTGGTGTGGTCGGCGGCCGAAGGCAAAGTCCGGATCCGGCAACTTTTGCTGGCAAGGGAAAAGTCTTGGAAGTTTCGGCGGAAGTGTCGGCATCCCAGGCTGATCTTGTGGTGTTTAACCATGAATTGTCCCCAGCTCAGGAAAGAAACCTTGAGCGAACGCTTCAGTGTCGAGTAATCGATCGTACTAGCCTGATCCTCGATATCTTTGCCCAGCGAGCGCAGAGTTCAGAGGGGAAGTTGCAGGTTGAGTTGGCGCAGCTTGATCATTTGGCTACACGTCTTGTTCGCGGGTGGACTCACCTGGAGCGGCAAAAGGGCGGAATTGGTTTGCGTGGCCCGGGCGAGACCCAGCTCGAGACCGACAGGCGTTTGCTTGGAAAGCGGGTGAAGGTGCTGCGAGAGCGGCTTGGCCGACTCCAGAGGCAACGGAAGGTGCAGCGCAAGGCAAGATCGCGTGGCGATGTGCTTAGCGTTTCCCTTGTTGGGTATACCAATGCTGGCAAGACAACATTGTTTAATGCGTTGACTCACGCAGGTGCCTACGCTGCGGATCAGCTGTTCGCAACGCTTGATACAACTTCGAGGCGGCTCTGGATAGGAGAGGCGGGCAACATTGTGGTTTCCGATACGGTGGGGTTCATTCGCGACCTCCCTCACGAGTTGGTTGCTGCGTTTCATGCGACCCTTGAGGCGACGGCTGATGCAGATGTGCTATTGCACGTGATTGATTGCGCAAGTCCTGCGCGAGAGCGTCAGAGAGAAGAGGTTAATAAAGTTCTCGATGATATCGGTGCGAGCCAGGTGCCTCAGTTGTTGGTAATGAACAAGCTTGATCTGACCGATCTGCCGCCGGGCATGGAGAAGGACGAGTATGGTAGAATTTCAAAGGTTCGGCTCAGTGCAAAAAACGGAGATGGCATGAATTTCCTGCGAGAGGCGCTGGCCGAAATTGCATTGGATAGGCTTCGTTCTTCCCGCGAACAGTCAGATGAAACTGGCTTGGATTTGTCCCTGGCGGTTTGACGTCAGGTTCCCTCTACGATTTGACCATTGGAGTGCTTATGTCGCTTAACGACCCGCAGTGGGGAAATCGCGGCAGTGATAATGGAGGTGGGCGGCGACCCAATCAGGGGCCACCGGATCTCGAGGAGTTGTGGCGCGACCTTAATAGAAGGCTCTCAGGGCTTTTAGGGAATAGGCGTACAGGTGGTAACGGTGAAGGTGGCGGAGGCGGTGAGCCTCCGGTGGAGATCAACCCGAGATTTCTCGGAGGCGGTATCGGCTTGCTGGTCATGCTTGTGCTGCTTGTATGGCTTGGGAGCGGATTTTATATAGTCGATGCTTCCCAGCGTGGGATCGTCCTGCAATTCGGGCGCTACAAGGAAAGCACCGAGTCGGGGCTGCGTTGGCGTTTGCCGTATCCAATTCAGTCACATGAATTGGTAAACATTTCTGGGGTTCGAACGCTCGAAGTTGGCTATCGCGGCAGCGAGAAGAACAAGGTTCTCAAAGAAGCGCTGATGCTTACCGATGATGAAAACATCATCAATATCCAGTTCGCGGTCCAGTACATTTTGAAAGACCCTGTTGACTATGTTTTCAATAACAGGGGGCCGGACGAGGCAGTAATGCAGGTTGCGGAGACGGCAATTCGCGAGATCGTCGGAAAAAGCCGGATGGATTTCGTGCTCTACGAGGGGCGTGAACAGATTGCCGTCAAGGCTGCTGAGCTTATGCAGGAGATTCTCGATCGCTATGAAACAGGTATTCTGATTTCCAAAGTTACGATGCAGAATGCGCAGCCTCCGGAGCAGGTTCAGGCGGCGTTTGATGATGCGGTTAAAGCAGGGCAGGACAGAGAGCGCCAGAAAAACGAAGGGCAAGCCTACGCGAATGATGTCATTCCGAAGGCAAGGGGAACCGCGGCTCGCCTTTTCCAGGAAGCGGAAGGTTACAAGCAGCGGTTGATCGCCATGGCCGAAGGTGACGCGAGTCGCTTCAGGCAGTTGAATTCAGAATACGCGAAGGCGCCGGAAGTTACTCGCAATCGCCTGTATATTGAAACGATGCAGCAAGTTTATGCGAACACGAGCAAGGTCATGATTGACGCGAAGGGCCAAGGTAATCTGCTGTACTTGCCGCTTGATAAATTGATGCAGGCATCTGGCGCAGCAGTTCCTCAAATGGCTGGTGTCGCAGGTGATGCTGTTGCCTCCTCGAGGCAGAGTGTCGGCGGGGATGTATTTGTTCCGTCAGATAGAGCTGATTCGCGGTCCCGTGATGCCTTGCGTTCAAGAGACAGGGAGGCTCGCTGATGAGAGCAGGTCTGAATTTTTCGGTAGGTATCCTGGCTGCGATTATTGCCGTTCTGGGTACGTCGATCTTCACCGTTGATCAGCGCCAGTATGCGATAGTGTTTCAGCTGGGTGAGGTGCGTAACGTTCTTTCGGAGCCGGGGCTATATTTCAAGTGGCCACTGATTCAGAATGTCCGCTATTTCGATAAGCGGATTCTCACGCTTGATACCTCGGAACCAGAGCGCTATATCACCTCGGAAAAGAAGAACGTTCTCGTCGATTCCTTCGTCAAGTGGCGTATCGTTGATCCTCAGTTGTACTACGTCTCTGTTGCGGGAGACGAGGCTCGCGCCAAAACGCGGTTGTCGCAGACCGTCAATGCCAGTTTGCGTGAAGAGTTCGGTAAGCGAACCGTACATGATGTCGTTTCAGGTGAGCGCGACAAGATCATGGAGCAAATGCGCGAGAAGGCTGATCAGGACGCGCGCAAGATAGGTGTCCAGATTATCGACGTTCGGGTGAAACGTGTTGATTTGCCCACGGAGGTCAGTGAATCGGTCTACCGGCGGATGGAAGCGGAGCGAAAGCGCGTCGCCAACGAGTTGCGTTCCGAAGGCGCTGCGGAAGCGGAGAAGATTCGTGCTGATGCCGACAAACAACGCGAGGTAATCATTGCTGAAGCTTATCGTGATGCGCAGAAGGTCAAAGGTGAAGGGGACGCCAAAGCGGCAGCCACTTACTCTCAGGCGTTCAATCAGAACCCAGAGTTCTATGCGTTCTACAGGAGCCTGGAGGCTTATCGCAATAGTTTCAAGGGGAAAACCGACGTCATCGTCGTAGAGCCCAATTCTGACTTCTTCAAGTACATGAAAAGCATGGGGCGGGGAGGCGAGCACGCGGGTAAATAATGAAATCCTCGTTGCTGTTTGCCTTCGCGTTGATGCTTGTCCTCGAAGGATTGATGCCTTTTGTCGCGCCGGCGGTCTGGCGTGAAACATTTCGCCGCCTGATTCAGTTTACTGACGGCCAGATTCGTTTCGTCGGCCTCGCCTCGATGGCGCTTGGGTTAATTATTTTGATGGTTTTTCAATGAACTGGCTTCTTCCCGAACATATTGCCGACGCGCTGCCTCACGAAGCAGCGAGGATCGAACGGCTCAGACGAACGGTACTGGATCTGTTCCGTGTTCACGGCTACGAGCACGTCATGCCGCCGATGCTTGAATATCTGGATTCGCTGCTTACCGGAACAGCATCTGACCTGAAACTGCGCACTTTCAAGCTGGTCGATCAACTTTCCGGGCGAACACTCGGCCTTCGTGCCGACATGACACCGCAGGTGTCGAGGATCGATGCTCATTTGCTCAATCGGCAAGGAGTTACGCGTCTCTGTTATTGCGATAGCGTGTTGCATACCCTTCCTGCGTCGCTGGCAGCGAGTCGCGAGCCGATCCAACTTGGGGCCGAGATCTACGGATTTTCCGGGATTGAAGCCGATATAGAAATCATTCGCCTCATGGCCGAGTCACTTGTCGCGGCAGGAGTGCCTGCGTCGCGAGTTGACATTAGCCATGTCGGGGTGTTCCGGGCGCTGGTGAAGGCGGCGTCGTTGTCGGAGGAACTTGAACTACGCATCCTGCACTTGCTCCAGAGCAAGGATGTTCCGGGACTTGCCGATTGCTGCGTTTCCGTGACAGAACCCTATCGCTCGGCGTTGCTTTGCTTGCCGGAACTCTATGGCGGGACGGAGTTGTTCGACAGGGCCGCTGCCGCACTGCCTGCGCTTCCGGAAATCGAGTCTGCGTTGAAAACCATGCGTGACCTGCAGGCTGCCATGCCAGAGTTGCCGATGTCATTTGATCTGGCTGATCTGCGCGGCTACAACTACCATAACGGTATTGTTTTTTCTGCCTATTTCCCAGGGTTTCCCAGCGCGGTAGCGCAAGGTGGGCGCTACGATGGCGTTGGCCAGGCGTTCGGGCGTGATCGCCCAGCAACGGGTTTCTCGATGGATTTGCGCGAAATTGCTCGGCTGACCAACGCGGATGAGCAGAAAAAGGCCATTCTGGCTCCATATGCATCCGGTAATTCGGAGCTCTCCCGGCGGATTGCTGCGCTGCGTGGCGCCGGGGAGGTCGTTGTGGAACTGCTGCCCGGCGAGTCGCGGTGTGAGGGGCCGCTTTGTGGCAAGCGATTGGTCGAGCGCGACGGACAATGGATTATCGAGACTGTTGACGGGGAATAATTGAAAATGGCCAAGAACGTAATCGTAGTGGGGACCCAGTGGGGCGACGAGGGAAAAGGAAAGATCGTCGACTGGCTGACCGATCATGCTAAAGGTGTGGTGCGCTTTCAAGGCGGCCACAACGCCGGGCACACATTGGTCGTTGGTGACAAGGTATACAAGCTGAATCTCGTTCCGTCGGGAATCGTGAGGGATGGTGTGAGTTGCTATATCGGCAACGGAGTCGTTCTGGATACTCACCATCTTCTCAATGAAATAAAGGAGTTGGAAGCGGGTGGGATCGAGGTGCGCAGCCGCCTGAAGATCAGCCCCGGATGTCCGTTGATTCTCCCTTATCATTCTGCATTGGACCGGGCGCGCGAAGCGGTGAAGAGCGCTGATACCCGGATCGGGACGACCGGCAAGGGGATCGGTCCGGCCTACGAGGATAAGGTCGCGAGGCGTGCCTTGCGCGTCTATGACCTGTTCTATCCCGAGCGCTTCGCCGAGAAGCTGAAGGAAAATCTCGACTACCATAACTTCGTGCTGACCAAGTACCTTGGTGCCGACGCCGTCGATTATGACGAAGTGCTGACACGGGCGATGGCCGATGCCGAGCAGATCAAGCCCATGGTCGCTGACGTGTCGGCGGCCTTGCACGCGGTCAACAAGGAGGGGTTCAACCTGTTGTTCGAAGGCGCGCAAGGCGCTTTGCTCGATATCGATCACGGTACCTATCCGTTTGTTACTTCGTCGAACTGTGTCGCGGGCCAAGCTTCGGCCGGGTCCGGTGTCGGCGCCTGCATGCTGAACTATGTCCTGGGAATAACCAAGGCTTACTGTACGCGCGTCGGCGGTGGTCCTTTCCCGAGCGAACTGGATATTGAAACAGCCGGAACGCCTGGGTACCAGATGTCCCAAACGGGCCGGGAATTCGGTACGGTCACTGGACGCAAGCGTCGTTGTGGCTGGTTTGACGTACCTGCGCTCAAGCGTTCCGCCCAGATCAACGGCGTGACCGGTTTGTGTATCACCAAGCTGGACGTGCTTGATGGTCTCCCGGAGTTGAAGATCTGCACGGGCTACCGGTTGCACGGAGGGGTTGTCGATCTGCTGCCGATGGGAGCAGACGATGTCGCAGGTTGCGAACCGGTGTTCGAGACCTTGCCGGGGTGGAGCGAATCGACCGTTGGTGTAAAGTCGTTCGACGCGCTTCCGGCAGCGGCACGGGCCTATCTTGAGCGTATCGAGGCGTTGTGTGAAATGCCGATCGACATCGTTTCGACTGGTCCGGAACGCGCGGAAACGATTTTGCGTCGCCATCCGTTCGAGTAGGCCGTGCAAGCCTCAGTTATTCGTACCGAAAACCGGCGAAATGCCGGTTTTTGCTTTTGTTGAACGGAAGTAAGGAAGCGCCGGCATATCATGGGCTTGCTTGACTGGTTCAAAAATCGATCGGAGCAGTTCAGTTCCGACGAGCCCTCCGAGGAAATCCTCGCAAAGGCCGTTGAGAAAGCGGTGACGTTGACCAATCCGCGCCTGAAACTCGTCGATGATTATCTGCAAAGATTGCGTGGACCGGTGAGTCGCAGTGTCGACTATCTCCGTACGAAGCTGGCAGATCTTCCTCCGGAGATAGATATCTCGCTAGCAAACTGGGCAACTGAACCGGCATTACGCGCATTTTTTGCGAGACCGGAGGATTTGTCCGGCGCATTGGGGCGTTCGCGCAATCTGCGAACCTTTTTCGCAAAATATCCGGAACTGGACCACGCCCATATCATTCTTGGGATGACCTTCAACGAGCGAAAGATTCAAGGGTTGTCGCTACGTGGCGATATCACCAGGCAGGATTCTACGCAAACAGTTATCGATTTTTCGGTCCCACGAACGCGGATCTGCGGCCACACGGATCGGGAAGTCAGGCAGTTGCTAGGGGCGCAGTCGTTTGAATACCTTGTAGCCCAAGCGATGACCGATATTTCCGAGGTGCGTTCGGAACGTATGGAGCTTGAAGACAGTCGTAATCTGATTCGTGCCAGGTTACGTCTTCTGCAACAGCAAGGACCCGGGCTTGGTTCTGTTTTCGAGGCCGGGCCGGAGAGTGCGGAACAAATGAAGTTGGAGTCTGCTCTCATCGAAAACGAGCGGCAGTTGGATGAACTGGGGAGTTCGCAGGAGACACTGGAGAGCGAACTGGGCGCTCTCTGCAAGGTGCTTGAGGATCCCGAACGTTATTTTCGTTTGGAGCGTACAAGGCTTCGCTTGAGTACCTTGAACGTCGTGCTCGACGAATCGAGCAGCGATGTGGCTTTGGACGTTGAATTTACGATGGCTGTTCTTTCAGGCATTCCCAAGGTCAAGCGGGCATTCGTGCTTGGACGGATGAGGCGTTCGGAACTTCCAGCATTGAAACTCGATATTGCCAATGCCGAGCGCTTTTTGTGATTGGCGTCTTCCCACCGATGGTGGGATGCGGTACGTTGTACGTCTCGTGTCGGCAGTTGCAAAAAAGCCGCATAACCCGATGGTTGTGCGGCTTTCAGTTGCTTCTTTGCTCGGAATCGCTTCGTGGTGCCCAGGAGAGGACTCGAACCTCCACAGTGTTGCCACCACCAGGACCTGAACCTGGCGCGTCTACCAATTTCGCCACCTGGGCGATTCCGGAGAAGCGCGCATTCTAAAGGAACATATAAAAATGTCAATAAAGAAACTCTCGAAGATCAGAAGGAAAGACCCGCATTTCCATCGAGAAGCTGCCAAGTATGAACAACCATTGCCATCGCGCGAGTACATTGTTCTAACCTTGGAGCAGCAGGGAAAACCGGTGAGTTTTTCTCATTTGTGTGACTTGCTTGATATCCACAAGAGCGAGGAGTCGTCGTTTGAGCGGCGTCTTGTGGCGATGGAGCGCGAAGGGCAGCTGATGCGCAACCGCAAGAATGCCTACATCCTGCCTGAGCGCGCCAGCCTCATCGCCGGGCGGATCGAGGGGCATGCGGACGGCTATGGATTTCTCGTTCCCGATGATGGAGGGGATGACCTTTACCTCGATGCGAAGCAGATGACCAAGGTATTGCATCGCGATAGGGCACTGGCCAGAGTCATCGGCTTCGATCGCAAGGGGCGGCGTGAAGGGGCTATCGTCGAAGTACTGGAGCGGGCAAACAGCAAGGTCGTCGGGCGTGTGTTGATCGAGCACGGAATTACCGTCGTCGTGCCGGAAAACAAGCGGATCAATCAGGATATTCTCGTCGTACCAAACCGTCAGGCGGAGAAGCGTTTGAAGGCAAAAGCCGGACAGGTCGTGGTGGTCGAGATCATCGAGCAACCTGATCGGCATTCGCAACCGATTGGGCAGATCATTGATATCCTTGGCAACTACGCTGATCCGGGGATGGAGATCGAGATTGCCCTGCGCAAGCACGATCTGCCTTTCGAGTTTTCCGCTGTGGCAATGGTCGAGGCGGAGAAATATCCCGAGAAAATCCGTAAGTCGGAATGGTCTGACCGTGTTGATCTGCGCGATGTGCCTCTGGTGACGATCGACGGCGAGACGGCGCGTGATTTCGACGACGCTGTCTTTGCCGAGAGGAAGGATAAAGGGTGGCGGTTGGTGGTGGCCATCGCCGACGTCAGCCACTACGTGAAACCGGGAATGGCGCTCGACCGTGAAGCCATGGAGCGCGGCAACTCGGTCTATTTCCCGCGCCGGGTTATCCCGATGCTGCCGGAAAAACTGTCTAATGGCTTGTGCTCGCTCAACCCGGACGTGGATCGCCTGGCCATGGTTTGCGACATGGATATCAATACGCGTGGCAGGATCAAGGACTTCCGTTTCTATCCTGCAGTATTTCGTTCCAAGGCGCGCCTGACTTATACGCAGGTCTGGAACTGGCTTTCCAAGGAGACGAAGCCCGAAAGCGATCTCCACATTAGTCTGCAACCGCACTTGCAGGCGCTTTACGCGCTGTTCAAGGTCTTGCTTCGGGCGAGACATCGGCGGGGGGCGATCGATTTCGAGACTATCGAAACGATGATGCTGTTCGACGATCAGAGCAAGATCGAAAACATCGTGCCAACGACGCGCAACGATGCGCATCGCGTGATCGAGGAGTGCATGCTTGCGGCCAACGTATGTGCGTCGGCCTTCCTGCAAAAGCACAAGCAGACTTGCCTCTACCGCGTCCACGAGGGGCCTACGCCGGAAAAGCTCGAGGGCTTGAACAACTTCCTCAAGGAGTTCGGCCTGACGTTACCCGGTGGGGACGATCCGACAGCAAAGGATTACGCGGCGCTCCTCGAAGCGGTGAAGAATCGCCCGGACGCCCAGTTGTTGCAGACCGTGATGCTGCGTTCGCTCCGACAGGCGATGTACAGCCCGGACAACGTCGGCCATTTCGGACTGTCCTACGAACACTACACGCATTTCACTTCCCCGATCCGGCGTTATCCCGATCTTCTGGTGCATCGCTCGATCAAGGCCGTGCTCAAGGAAAAACACTATTCGCCGGGGGACTGGGAGCAGATCGGCCTGCATTGCTCAATGACCGAGCGACGGGCCGACGAAGCGACGCGCGATGTGGTGAACTGGCTCAAGTGCTACTACATGCGTGACCGGATCGGCGAGGAATTCGACGGGACAATCGCGTCCGTGGTGCCTTTCGGCGTGTTCGTGGCGCTCGATGAGGTCTATGTCGAGGGGCTGGTGCATGTGTCCGAACTCGGCGAGGATTACTTTCAGTTCGACTCGACGAAGCATCAAATGCTCGGCGAACGCAGCGGCCAGCGCTTCCGGCTTGGCGACCGCATGCGCGTACGTCTGGTACGGGCTGATCTGGAGAGCGGGCGCATCGATTTCGTTCTGGGAACGCCCTCGCTCAATGTGATGCCGGCGATTCCGCCCGCGCCTGTGATAAAGAAAAAGGCGAGTGTGCGCCGTGTTTCGGAAAAGAGCACCAAGGCTGCGTCGACTGCTTCCCGAAGGCCTTCGGGTACCTCAGCAAAGAGCGCGTCAAAGACAAAGCCGCGCAAGCCGGCCAAGTCCAGGCGCTAGTCTATTTGCCGCCGGGAGCGGTGGGCGAGCTTTCGCAGTTCCACCGCCCACAACACGCTGCTGCTGACGGCGATGCTGACTGCCCACTCGGATAAGGTAAGTGGCTCGGTGTGAAACGCTATTTGCATGAACGGCACGTGAACGACGACGACCTGTGCAATGCTGACTCCGATCGTGGCAGCCCACAGCCAGACGTTGCTGAACAGCCCAGCAAAGGCGCTGCGCGTGCGTGAGCGCGCATTGAACGCGTTGAAGACCTGGAAGAAGACCAGCGTGGTGAAAGCCATGGTCTGCGCGCGTGAGGCGTCGCCGGTGCCGCCGGGAATCAGGCCGCCGGGAAGAACCCAGTCCGTCGCAGCCAGCGTTCCCACGCCCATGATCGCACCAACGAAATAGATGTCGCGCCACATCGGCGCGTCAATTACGTGGCTTTCCGGATCGCGGGGCGGAATGCGCATGACGTCGTGATCGACCGGATCGGCACTCAGGGCCAAGGCCGGCGCTGAATCGGTCAGCAGGTTTACCCAGAGGATCTGGACAGCCAGCATGGGGACGGTGATTGTCGAACCGGCTTCGCCCTGCAGGCCTATGATGCTCGCCAGAAGCACACCGAAGAACATGAAGAATACTTCGCCGGCATTTGACGAGAGCAGAAAACGCAGGCATTTCTGGATGTTGGCAAAGATTGTCCGACCTTCCTCGACAGCGGCGACAATCGATGCGAAATTGTCATCGGTCAGCACCATGTCCGCCGCACCCTTGGAAACATCGGTGCCGGTGATGCCCATCGCAATACCGATATCGGCCTTTTTCAGGGCAGGTGCGTCGTTGACCCCGTCTCCGGTCATGGCGGCGACATAGCCTTCGTCCTGCAGGGAAGAAACGATCTGCAATTTGTGCTCGGGCGCGACGCGTGCATAGACCGAGCAGTTGCGTACGGCGTCACGCAGTTGTGCGTCGTTCATTTTCTGCAACTCGGCGCCGGAAAGTGCGCGATCTCCTTTCTCAATGATTCCCAGTTCGGTAGCAATGGCGGCGGCAGTGATCTGGTGGTCGCCGGTGATCATGATCGTTCGCACGCCGGCAGTGCGTGCCGCCTCGACCGCGATGGCGGCTTCGGGGCGCGGCGGGTCAATCATGCCGACAACGCCGAGAAAAATCATTTCCTCTTCGTGCTGTTCAGTCAGACCGTGCTCCAGCGCCTGGTGCGGCAGCAGTCGGTAGGCGATGCCAAGCGTGCGCAACGCGTCCGAGGCCAGTCCGTCGATCATCTGTGCCCATTCGGCACGCCGCTGATCAGTAAGCGGACGCGGGACCTCGCCCGCCTGCTCGTGGGTGCAGCAGCCCAACAGCACGTCGGGAGCACCCTTGGCGGCGATACCGATGAATTCCTCGTTCATCGCGTCGCGGTGAGCGGTGCTCATCATCTTGCGTTCGGAGGTGAATGGCATCTCGCCAATGCGAATGAAACGCTCGTCGAGGTAGTCCTTGGTGATGCCTGCCTTGCGTGCTGCGACGATCAGCGCGCCTTCGGTAGGGTCGCCCTGGATTGCCCAGCGCTCGCCCGACTTGACCAGACGCGCGTTGTTGGCGAGCTCCGCCGAATAGAGCAAGCGTTCCACCGCCGCGTGCAGCGGCCCGGTTTCCAGCGGTTTCCCGTTGTGCGACAAGGAGCCTTCGGGCGCGTAACCGATGCCGGAGATTTCAATCTCCCCGTCGGGTACAACGACACGGCGGACGGTCATTTCATTGCGCGTCAGTGTCCCGGTCTTGTCGGAGCAGATGACCGTCGTCGAGCCGAGCGTCTCCACCGAACTCAGACGACGGACGATCACGTTTCGCCTGGCCATCCGCGCCATGCCCATCGACAGGGTTATCGTGTTGATGACCACCAGCCCGGCTGGAACCGCCGCGACCGCCAGGGCGACCGAAAACATCAGGATCGCCACGAAATGCCCCAGCGAGTGCTCGCCCCAGTTGAGCCACAGCAGTGTCGCGCCCATGATCACGGCCAGCGTGATGACCAACCGCCCGAGGAAATAGCCGACGCGGTCGAGTTCCTTCTGCAACGGCGTGGGTGCCTCCTGTGCCGTTTGCAGGCTGCCGGCGATGCGACCGATTTCGCTGTTCGCGCCGGTTGCCACGACGACGGCCGAGCCGCGGCCGGTAGTTACCGAGGTGCCACTGAAAACCATGTTTTCCTGATCGCCGATGCCGGCGTCCGCGGCGATGACCTCCGGATTTTTCGACGCAGGCGAACTCTCACCGGTCAATGCGGCCTCCGCGACACGCAGGACGATCGACTCGATGACTCGCGCATCGGCCGGCAGAGTGTCGCCTTCCTCAATCAGAAGAATGTCGCCAGGAACCACCTCGCGAGCTGGAATCTGGCACGGCTCGCCATCGCGAAGGACACGCGCC
>QKII01000457.1 GCA_003249625.1 Propionivibrio sp.
TCTGCCCTGCGTGCGCGGATGACCGCAGTTGCACGAACCAGTCTGGGAAGATGCTCAGGGATTGTTGAGTCCGGCCGGGCGAAACTGCCGGTCCGGATTGGACGCGCGCCAAGACTGATGAATGGCGCAGCGAGGAGGCGCGATCCTATCACGGCCCGGGGGCGTTCCGGTCAAAACAGTGCGCTATTTGCTTAATTTGTTTCTGCCAGCTTCTTTTCAATGGCCGCCAGGCGAAGGGACTGCTCTTCCAGCATGCTCTTCCAGCACGCGTGTCAATTCCGTGATGTCCTGGTGCCTGAATTGATCCAGCTTTTCATGCAAAGCCATGATTTCCATCTCCGCCCGCAGATTGACTTCGAAATCGTTGCGTGCCTCCAGGCGATCTCTGGCTGCCTGGCGGTTCTGGCTCATCATGATGATCGGGGCCTGTATTGCCGCAAGACATGAAAGAATCAGGTTGAGAAGAATGAACGGGTAGGGGTCGAACGGCTTTCCCATCTCCTCGTTGACGGCCATCCAGACGACCATTAGTGCCAGAAAGGTGCCGATGAAAGGCCAGCTTCCGCCGAAAGCTGCTACCCGGTCGGCAACGCGTTCCCCGATGGTAAGTTGCGCTGCGAATGCCTGATTGACGTCACGTGAAGAGTGTTTCCCCCCAAGGAATTTGGCGATCAGGCTGCGATCGAATTCGGTGGCCTGTCGTAGAAACGCATCGAGATTGCTGATACCGGACGCCAGTGTCGAGGGGCGCTTGACTCCCATGGCGGCAATGATTCTACGCAGGATTCGCAACCCCGTGAGCAAGGCTGCCGCGCCGGCCATCGCTACCAGCGCGTGCCCGAGGATGCTTGGTGGCGTCCATACATGCAGTTGGCGAAGCAGCCACCCTCCCAACACGGCGCCAAGACAACCGGTTGCCAGGTCACCTGTGAGGCCATAGTCGCGCGAACTGCGCATGGCAAGGCGAGTAACCCAACCGGTGACTAAGCCTGTGGCAACCCAGACAAGGACGTTGAGAAAAATCATTGGCCGCCTCGAACTTTTTTGATTGGATCCTCTGTCGGTTTTCGTGATGAAACACCCGCGCCAGGTGCGTTACGTTACCGGATTGAGTGCTTGTCGTACCTATGTCTTTCGTACTCGTCTTGTTCAAATCGCTTCTCTGCCCGATTCAGGTGCCGGATCAGCACGTGCGAAACAAGATTGACGCCGATCCCGGCAAAGACGGCTGGGAGCAGATACAACGCTATCGACAGTTCTGTGACGAACAACCGGTCATCGAATGTCGACAGGGATAGCTTGGCCTTTTCCGCAAGCTTTTGCAGTAAAACGAGATCAACGCCGGAAAGACCTATCAGTACCAGCGCCAACGCCAGTACGGTCCACTGAGAAATGGACCTTTTCACCAGCAGCGTCGCGTAGATGCCGGTCGGCAACAGAAGCGACGTGAAAATCAGCAGAAAGAACTCGATTTCGTATATTGCCGTGGTCATTTTTCAAGGTTTCTACGCCGCTTTGCCCAGAGAATACGGACTATCCAGAAAATGCCACCCATAACGATCAGGGTGGCGAGCAAGATCTCCTCGGCCTTCTTCATATCGCTCAGAAAAACGGCCATCGTGAGTCCGAATGAATAACCAATCGAGGTCACGGTGCCTGCCCATATCACGGCACCGATGACGTTGAGCAGGGAAAAGCGATACGCTGGCAACTTGCTCATTCCAATAAGCAACGGACCGGCAATGCGCATTCCGTACAGGAACCGGACGAAAAGAATCATGGGCGCATGATATTTCTCCATCAAGGCACTTACGCGGGGCAATGCCCGTTCAAGGAACGGGAGACGATTGACCAGGCGCTCTCCTTTCCATCGCCCGATCAGGAAGGCACTCTGGTCCCCCAGCGTTGCGCCGAACACGGCGAGAAGGGCCACGATCCGCCAATCCAGCAGCCCTTGATGGCAGGCGAACCCGGCCGCCAGCAAAACGGCTTCTCCCTCCAACAGCGTGCCGAACAGCACCGCAAGGTAGCCGTAATGCTTGATGAATTCGCCAAGCATTTATGCGTCGATTGCGGTGGGAGGGGGGGCTGGCATGTTGAAGGTCGCCTCCAGTCCGCCACTGGCCTTGTTTCTGATCAAAATCCTTCCTCCATGCGATTCGGCGATCAATTTTACGATGGCCAGACCCAACCCGCTGCCAGTGGCCGAGTTTGCCTGAACGCGGAAGAACCGTTCGAATACCCTGTCGATGCACTCTTCCGGAATGCCGGGGCCGGTATCGGATACGGTAAATTCAAGTTGCTCGTCACTCTGACGAAGCCCGATGTCCACGCGCCCTCCGTCGGGCGTGTAGCGCAGGGCGTTCTCGACCAGGTTGGATATCAGAATACGCAGGCTCTCTTCATTCCCCGTGACGGTGACCGGTGCCACCTGCGTGATGCCGCAGTCGATATTTTTTCCTTCGGCCAGGGGAATCAGTTCGGCCACCATGTTTTCCGCGAGAAGATCGAACCGGACTGGCGCGAACAGGCGATGCGTCTCTATTTCTTCCAGCCGGGCCATCTGCAGGAGTTGTTCGACCAGGTGGCTCGAGCGATCGACCGTCTCGAGAAGCTGCTGCAACACGCGAGCCCGTTCGGCGGGTTGCTCTGCCTTCATGACCAGTTGCGTCTGCAGGCGCACCGCCGTCAGCGGCGTCTTGAGTTCATGCGCGGCATTACTGATGAATTCACTCTGTTTATTGACGAGTCGGCTGATCCGCCCGAACAAGTCATTGACGGCTTTGCCCAAGGGCATGATTTCCTCAGGCAAATCGTTCAGGTTGATGTCTGTCAGATTTGAAACATGTTGCTGCAGAACCTCGGATCGGATTTCCTGTAGCGGCGAGAGAATCCGCTTGCTCGCATACCAGATCAAAATGCCGAGAATGGAAATCATGAGAACCAACGGCAGCAGCAACGTCATCGCGATCTTGAAAAACAGTTGGTAGCGATAGCTGACCGGGTTGCCGACCTGAATGGCCAGGCCGCTGTCCTCGAACGTAAAGGTGTGCCATTTCTCGCCATTCCACCAATAGGTGTGATAACCCGCCTTCTGGCGCGGCGGGCCGTCGTTCTCCGTTGATGAAAAGACCAGTTGCCCTTTGTCGTCCCATACCTGGCTGAGGAACTGACCCCGGTCCGTGCCGTCGTCGTTGCTCTCGTCGTCAGTTATCGTGCCGTGGCGCAAAATCGAATAGGCGATCTGGGCGAGGTTGTCGTCACGTAAACCGCTGAAGGTGTTCCAGGCGACGAACGAGGTGATTATCGTCGTGACAGCGCCAATGAACAGTAGCGAGCCGATCTGCCATTTCAATAGATTGCGGCGAATCGATTGCATCAGGAAAGCGCCAGTTTGTAGCCAACGCCGCGAATGTTCTTGATCCACTGGGGACCGAGTTTTTTCCGCAGGCGGTGAATGTGGACCTCGATCGCGTTACTGGCGACCTCGCTGCCCCACGCGTACAGGGTGTCTTCGAGTTGATGGATTGTAAGCACTTTGCCGGGCGTTTCCATCAATGCCTCGAGCAGCGCGAATTCGCGGTTCGATAGCTCGAGGAGTTGATCGTCAAGGCGGGCTTCGCGCGTTTGCTGGTTGATGGAAAGGGCGCCAACCTGCAGTCTCGAATGGGCGCGGCCACTGTTGCGTCGAATGTGCGCTCTTACCCGGGCGATGAGTTCATCCAGATCGAACGGCTTTGACAGGTAATCGTCCGCGCCCAGGTTCAGTCCGGATATCTTGTCGGCGACGGCGCTGCGTGCCGTAAGGATGATGACGGGCGTGGTGTTACCCGCGCCTCTCATCTCGCGCAGGATGGTGAGTCCATCGGCGGTGCCAAGGCCAAGGTCCAGCAGGATCAGGGCGTAGTTCTCGTTCAGGACGGCCAGCCGGGCGGATTTCGCTTCACGCACCCAGTTGACCGCGAACCCTTCATCCTTGAGCCCCTGTTCAACGGCGGCGCCTACCATGACGTCATCTTCGACCAAAAGGAGTTTCATCAGGAATTACATCACGGCTATCGAAGGGTAATTCTAAAAAAAAGGCAGCCAGAATTCACTGGCTGCCCTTCGCAGGGGGGGCTGTCGCTTATCAGGCGGCTGGCGCAGCCGCTTTCTTGGCTTTGTGCTTAACCTTGTTCTGTTTGACAACTTTCTTGGTCTTGGCGTGCTTCACCGCTTTGGCGGGAGCTGTCGCCGTGGTGGTCGATGCAGCATCGGCAGGCATGGCGTCAGCGGCTTGTACGGCACCAAAGGCAAAAACGGATGAAGCTACGAGCAGGGTCATCAGCATCTTTTTCATGGCAAGGGTCCTCGGTTAGGTAACGATCCGAATGCATGGCGATTCGGTGAGGTAGATTCTGACCATGAAAACTTACAGGATACTTACGTGGGGTG
>QKII01000456.1 GCA_003249625.1 Propionivibrio sp.
CAACGAAGCCATCGCCCGCATGTCGCCAATGGAAGCACGGCAGCGACTCGCTTCGATGGGATTGCAGTATTTCAGCCAGGAACAGTTCAACGCCGCTGTCAAACGCGCCGACAAACTGGCAGTCGACCTGTTCATCATCGGCGGCGGCATTCAGGTGAAATAGCCATGGAATGGCAAAGACGGCGTTCGTTCAGCTGTTGAACTCCCAAGAAGCCCCCTCCACGGTTACTGAAAGCAACAGTCGAGCGGCGTCCTGTTGAATTTCCAGCCCGTCGTACGGCAGACTCAGCACGACTTCGAAATGTGGCGCGGGCTCGGGCAAAAGATAACCGACATCCAGACACCCCTGGCGCGGTCGTAGTTCGACTTCGCCTTGGCAATACGGGCAACAGGCAGACACAACTCCGTTCGGGTAATCGACAACGTCGGAGGCGCCTTCAAGCCATTCCCACGCCGAAACATGCGCCCCGCACAAGGGGCAACCGGATTGTTTTCTCGCCACGAACTCGCTCCTGAATATAAATGGGAGCGGCGAATGGTTGACTCAAATCCGGCCGCGTAATGCCCACTTTATATCATGCGGCACCGCACATCAGGTGCCAGGCTGAACAGGCCCAGCAGGCGACATAAATGCCGGTCACCAGATTGACGAATCTGCCAGCCAGCAAGCTGCCGTCCCGGCACCTGCCACGAAGGCAATCTCGCCAGCAGACACTTTCGCGCCGGCATTGACCTTTTTCACCCACCTTATCCGAGTCGAGACTTTCTCGAACATGGTGCAGGACAGGCACATTAGGAATCGCTGTTTTTCCATCAAGCAACACCGCAATTAGTTCGAAAACAGCACCAAGTCGTGACGATCTTTCAATTGCCGCCTTCACCGATCGCGCGAAAAATAGACGCGTTCCGCATGACAGTGGGCGGACAGGCTGGTTGCAGGGTTGGGTTCAAAGGATTTTGGGCGCGTCCGCAATAACAAAGACACTACGTTCGCGCCTGATTCCCGATATCCACGCACCCGGAGCATTCGCCCCCTGACAAGGTTTGATCCTGCTGTCAGACAAGGAAGGGCATCGCAAGTCGTGCCACAAGAAACGATTTTCGCTACTTACCGCTCGGCAACGTCCCGGTTGCCCGCCCTCCCCTTTCCCGATTTTCCTTCCGCAACGCTTTTCCCTTCTATCCCAACGCCGGCCCTGACCGGCTTCGAGAGGGCTTATGTCACACTTTGAAATCGTAAAACGCGAGGATTTTTCCGACGTCACCTTCCTGCTCGAAATCCGCCATCCGCTGATGGCCAAGGCGGCCAAGCCGGGGCAGTTCGTCATTGTGATGCTCAACGAGCATGGCGAACGAGTACCGCTGACCATCGCCGACTTCGACCGAGACAAGGGCACGGTCACGCTGGTAATTCAGGCGGTCGGCAAGACGACGCGCCAGATGCAGCAGGAGTGCAAGGTCGGCACCTCGCTTTACGGCCTGGTTGGCCCGATGGGTATCCCGACGCCCGAATCGCACGCGAAGAAAGTGGTCTGTGTCGGCGGTGGACTCGGTGTCGCGCCGGTCTACCCGCAGGCGCGTGCGCTCAAGGAAAGCGGTGCCTACGTCATCGGCGTCATCGGCTTTCGCACCAAGGATCTGGTGTTTTGGGAAGACAAGTTCCGCGCGATCTGCGACGAGTTGATCATCTGTTCCGACGACGGCTCGGTCGGCCTGCACGGTCGCGTCACCGCCGGTATCGAGCAGTCGATCAAGAAACATACCGATATCGACGAGGTGATAGCCATCGGCCCGCCGATCATGATGAAGAGCTGCGCCGAGACAACTCGCCCGTACAAGATCAAGACGATGGTCAGCCTGAACCCGATCATGGTCGACGGCACCGGCATGTGCGGCGGCTGCCGCGTGAAGATCGGCGACCAGGTCAAGTTCGCCTGTGTCGACGGCCCGGACTTCGACGGCCACCTCGTCGACTTCGATGACCTGATGACCCGCCTGCGCCGTTACACGAAGGAAGAACGCATGGCGCTCGATCACTGGGAAAAAGGCTGCCGGATGCAGAAGTCGATCGACAAGGCGGTCGACGCGGCCCACGCCGACAAATCCAGGTAATTCTCTTCAACGTCTCAGCACACGGTAAACATTCATGGCCAAGAAAAGGACGATACGAAGCATCCCGCAGGAGCGGACGCCGATGCGCGAGCAGGATCCGGCGGTACGTGCGCGAAATTTCGACGAGGTGGCCTGCGGCTACCATCCGGATGATGCGATGCGCGAGTCGGAGCGCTGCCTGTTCTGCCCGGACCAGCCCTGTGTCTCAGGCTGCCCGGTCGGCATCAACATCCCCGGCTTCATTCGCAAGATCAACGAAAAGGACCTACGCGGCGCCTACGACATTCTGACGGAAACCAGCCTGCTGCCGGCCATCTGCGGCCGCGTCTGCCCACAGGAAAACCAGTGCGAAGGCAAATGCACGGTGGGTCAAACGCTGGAACCGGTCGCCATCGGCCGCCTCGAACGTTTCGTCGGCGACACGGCGATCCGCGAAGGCTGGGCCAACATCCCGCATATCGAACCCACCCGCTTCAAGGTCGGCATCGTCGGCTCCGGTCCGGCAGGCATGGCCTGCGCGGCCGACATGGCGAAAGCCGGTTGCGATGTTACGGTGTATGAGGCATTCCACCAGGCCGGTGGCGTCTTGAAGTACGGCATCCCCGACTTCCGCCTGCCCAACCCGGTGATTGACGCCGAGATCAACAACCTTAAGAAACTGGGCGTCAAGTTCGAGTGCAACACGCTGGTCGGGCGCCTGTTTACGCTGGAACAGATGATCTCGGAGATGGGCTTCGACGCCGTCTTCGTTGGCGTCGGCGCCGGCTATCCGACGATGCTCGGTATCCCCGGCGATTCGCTGAACGGCGTTCTTTCGGCCAACGAACTGCTGACGCGCTGCAACCTGATGCGCGCCAAGGAATTCCCCAGCTTCGACACGCCGCAGCCGATCGGCAAGCGCGTCGCCGTCGTCGGTGCCGGCAACACGGCGATGGACGCGATGCGCGTATCGCTGCGCCTCGGCGCCGAGAAGGTGTACTGCATCTACCGCCGCTCGCACAAGGAGGCGCCAGCCCGCGCCGAGGAGATCCACCACGCCGGCGAAGAAGGCGTCGAATTCCACTGGCTGACCAATCCGGTGGCGATTCTCGACGACGGGCACGGCAACGTGATGGGCATGCGCTGCGTCCGCATGGAACTCGGCGAGCCTGATGCCTCCGGTCGCCGCCGCCCGGTGCCGGTACCCGGCAGCGAGTTCGATTTCGAGTGCGACCTCGTGGTTTACGCCATCGGCACCAACGCCAACCCGATCATGGGGCAAACGTCCGGGCTGCGCTTGAACAAATGGGGCTACATCGACACCGACGAGAATCTCGCCACGTCGCTGGCTGGCGTATTCGCCGGCGGCGACATCGTCACCGGCGCCGCAACGGTAATTGAAGCGATGGGCGCCGGGCGTCGCGCCGCGGCCAGCATGAAGGCCTATCTCGGCATCCGCGACAGCAACCGCCCGTACCGTTCCGGCGGCGAAACCTTGTTCGGCATCGACACGGGCGAACGCAATTTCGCCCGCGTCCGCGCTTAGCCACGCAAGCCCACCACCCCGGCCACCGCTCAACCGCGAATCTGGAATAACCACTTATGACTACGAAGAGAGTAACGAAGAAAGCCGGCAAGAAGACGTGCGTCACGCTCAGGGAGCACATCGTCGAGATCATCAGCGACTCGGGCGAAGGTGCGCAGCGCTGTGGCCAGTCGCTCGGCTCGATCGCCGCCCGCATGGGCAACGGTATCTGGACGACAGAGATCATCCCGGCGGAAATCCGCCCACCGGCCCGCAGTGTTGCCGGCGCCAGCGGCAACCGAATCCGCATCGGCTCCAACTACGTCACGAACGGCGGCGACGAAACCGATCTCGTGGTCGCCTTCAACGAGCAGGTGCTGCTTGGCCGGGTCAACGCCCGCGAACTGAAGCCCGGCTGCATCATCCTGCTGGAAAACATGTGGCGTACCCACTCCGACCCAACCATCGCCCGCTCCTACGCCGAAGCCTACGACCGGCTGGTCAAGGCAGGCTACAAGGTCTACGAAACGCCGATGGAGGAGGAGTGCCTCAAACTCACCACAAACGCGCGACGCGGCAAGAACATGTTCGCACTGGGAATCCTCTGCCACATCTATAACTTCGACCTGCAGGCCGCCCGCGAACAGATCGCGCTGACCTTCCGCAAGAAGGAAAAGAGCGTCATCGACGCCAACG
>QKII01000427.1 GCA_003249625.1 Propionivibrio sp.
TTTGCGTGTCCTGAAGGCAGACGAGGCGGAGCAAGCAGAACACGCACAACTTCTCGCGGCCATCCAGAAGGAAAGCAAAGGAAAATGCCTGTGGCTCTCTGAAGGCGACAGTAACGCTTGAAGATTCTTTGTTTCAATCGCCTTTGAGGTATTGGGCATTCCAAGCCGGAAAGCACCATTCAGCACCGAGGGTTCGAGGTTGAAGATGACTTGGCGGTTTTGGAACAGACCGAAATTCAACCGGCACCGTGCGGCTATTTTCTGGCACGACTCCTAACAGGGGCTACCCGCTGGAAGAGGAATTCCTATGGGCCGGAGATAGACCTTTCACAAAAACGCCTTCACTTTGTTCGCGAGTTTGTGTGTAGCACTTAAGGAGCTTGCCGACGAAGAACAAAAATATTTGTATCAAAGTCGGGCAACCTCAACTATTGGTTTCCAGAACTTTCTCCACCGGAAGCGGGAGGTGGAGCAGGTTCCGCGTTCGCAACATATTCACCGCTTGAAGCGGGTGCATTGCTCACATTCCCGGAGTTCTCCGTTTGCCCCTGTGTTCCTTGCCCCTGACGTTTTGGTCGGCGATGCTGGCGCTTTAGCAAACGCCCTTCCTGACGCCCGTCTGGGCGCCCCTCCTGCGGCATCGGCTGACGCTGCTGGTTCTGATTGTTATTATTATTGTTGTTCTTGTTCCCCTGCTTCGGGTTACGGTCTGGCCGCCGCCCTTGCTGCCCTTGTTGTCCCATCCCGCCCGGGCGTCTTTCGCCCTGTCTGTCAAGCGAACGATCATAGTCGCGGTTACCCGGGGCTGTACGAATCTCGAGTTCGTTCAACTCGTCCCATTCCGCGTCAGTCCGATCGCGATCCGGAATAGAGAGCAATTCACGAATCCGACGACGCATTTCGATTGGTTGCATATCATCCATATTGTAATTATGAACCACAGTGCCCCCCTCCTTCAACATCCCTGTTTGCATCGTATTCGGTTTGCAACGGAGACAGAAGCCAAAATCGAAATACGTACTGGCTAATAATTTGCCATTTTTTTGACTGGATTGATATATCTTCTGAATCAGCTTATCAAGTGTTTAGTCAACTCGCGCAGGAAACGAGTCTGGGACCAACCGATTTCTCCAGTGCGAGAACGGAATCGACAAGTGAAAAATCGACGTCGAAATCGGAAAATCAAGGCTGAGGGCCTTCACAACAGCCATTACGGGATTCATCTCGGAGTAGGAATCGAATCGTCCACTTGAGAACAGTCCGTTATCGAAAAAAACATCGATGCATCACGATGCAATACCCGTAGACACTCCGAAGCCTTAAACTCAGGTAAAAGGAGAAACCGTCCAAATGGCCAAAAAATTTCCCTTGCATCCCAAACACCCCGAACGGATTTGTTGGGGATGTGACAACTACTGCTCCACTGATGCAATGCATTGCGGCAATGGTTCAGATCGCACACAGCACCCAGCCGAGCTGCTCGGAGATGATTGGCTTCAGTATGGTGATTGGGGAATCGACGCAGAAGACGCAACCGGAAGCGTGGTTTCGTAGACGGTTGAATGGCGCCCAAGCCTACGCAACAACGAAAGAAAGTGCTGGTTTGTGACCAGTAACCGGCTGGCTCGACCCGTTCTCACGAACGAGTCGCGTGTTTCATGGACTATTCAGTTTTTGAATCGAGCTCCGGAAAAAGCACATCGGTGAAGCCGAACCGCTGGAGATCGGCCATTTTCATTGGATACAAAATACCGTCAAGATGGTCGCATTCGTGCTGGACAACCCGGGCGTGAAACCCCTTCACGGTTCTATCGATCGTACGACCGAATTGATCGAACCCCTGATACCTGAGTAGCTGCCAGCGTGCAACGACACCGCGCAGACCTGGCACGGAAAGGCACCCCTCCCATCCCTCTTCCGTTTCCTCCGACAGCGCCGTGAGCGCAGGGTTTATCAACACGGTGCGCGGTACGCTTTCAGCATCCGGATATCGATTGCTGGTCTCGAATCCGAAAATCACAACACGTAGCCCAACCCCGATCTGTGGTGCAGCGAGGCCGACACCCGCAGAATGCCGCATGGTATCTTCCATGTCAGCGATAAGGCTGTGCAGTTCGGGCGTATTGAAAGCCGCAACTTCCCGCGCACGCTCCCACAAGCGCGGGTCGCCCATTCTAAGGACAGGACGGATCGCCACAGCCGACAAGGCTTTCGATGATTGAGCGTACATGCCCCATGGACTCTTGTAGAACGGCCTCGATGGCATCGAAACTGATCCCGTTAAGACTGTCCGCCCGACCCGCTGCGTAGTTGGAGACCACGTTGATGGCCGCGTAAGGCACATTCATCTCTCTTGCCAAGGCTGCTTCCGGCATTCCGGTCATGCCAACGACGTCAGCCCCGTCGCGCTCGTAGCGATTGATCTCCGCCGCCGTTTCCAGCCGCGGCCCCTGCGTGGCAGCATAGACCGCCGAATCCTTGACGGGAACCCTGGCGAGTCCGGCCGCCTTGACCAGCAAGGCGCGCAGCGGACCATCGTAGGGTTCGGTGAAATCGATGTGTACGACCGGGCTATCGTGCCCTTCGTGGTATGTCATCCGCCGTCCCCACGTATAGTCGATGATCTGGTGGGGAATGATCACATCGCCGGGCCGAAGATCGGGCCGGATGCCGCCAACCGAGGCCACCGAAACGATGGCTGTCGCACCCCGCTTGCACAACGCCCAGATATTTGCCCGGTAATTGACCTCGTGCGGCGGGATGGTGTGCCCATAGCCGTGTCGGGCCAGAAAAGCCACGGGGCGACCACAAATCTGCCCAAAGGTCACAGCGCCGGAGGGTTCACCGTAGGGAGTGCGCAGAACCTCACGGTGAGATACGTCGAGATTGGCCAGCTGGCTCAACCCGCTTCCGCCGATGACTGCCAGCATGATCAGCCCTCCTTCACCGCGTAGATGGCGGACAAGTTGCGCCATTTGCCGCTTACGTCCATGCCAAATCCAAAAACAAAACGGTCGGGAACGGTCAATGCCACGAAATCCGCCTGAATCGGCTTGACCTTGCCATTCAGCTTGTCGGTTGCCACCGCCGTGAAGCAGGCTTTCGCGCCGAGTTCCTGCAGGCGCTCGACGATGGCGGCCAAGGTCAATCCCTCGTCGAGGATGTCGTCGAGAATCAGTACCGTGCGCCCTTCCACCGACGTCCAAGGCGCCGCGCGCCACGACAATGCGCCACCCGACGTTTCCTTGCCGTAGCGTGTCACGTGCATGTAGTCAAAATCCAGCGGAAACTCCAGCTGCGTCAGGAGTTGGCCGGCGAAGGGCACGCCGCCGCTCATGACACAAAGCACCAGCGGGTTTGTTTCCCCCAGTTTCTCAGTGATTTCCCGCGCCACACGGCTTACCGCAGCCGCCACGGTCTCAGCCGAATGGATGACTTCCGCGTTGGCCAGAATCTCCCTTGCTTCCTGAATATCTGTCATTCGTGTTCCAGTTGTTTAAGGTAATTGGCAAATTCTTCACCGACTTCATGGTGGCGCTTGCCTAACTCGACGGTCGCCTGCAGGTAGCCAAGCTTCGAACCGCAATCGTAACGCGTACCCTCATAACGATGCGCCAGGACCTGCTCCTCGCGCAGCAACGAGGCGATGCCATCGGTCAGCTGGATTTCACCGCCGGAGCCAGGCGTCACGTTCTCCAGATGATGGAAGATGCGCGGTGTCAGGATGTAACGTCCTACGACGCCGAGAGTCGATGGCGCCTCCTCGGGTTTGGGTTTCTCTACAATCGCCTCGATCCGTTCGATCCGCTCGGCAACCGACGCCGACTTGACGATGCCGTAGCTGCGAGTGTCTGCCAACGGGACGTCAAGCACCCCGATCACCGAGCAACGATAGTAGTCGAACACGTCTGCCATCTGCTTCATGACCGGCGGTTCACCATCGAGCAGGTCGTCCGCCAGAAGAACGGCGAACGGCTCGTTTCCGATCACGGGCTTGGCACAGAGGATTGCATGGCCAAGTCCGAGTGCTTCCGGCTGGCGGATGTAGATGCAGTTGATGTTCTTCGGCAGCATGTTTTGCACGAATTCGAGCATTTCGGTCTTGTGCCGCAGAGCCAACTCGCTTTCGAGTTCGTACGCCTTGTCGAAATGGTCCTCAATGGCCCGCTTCGTCCGGCCGGTGACGAAGATCATGTCGGTCACGCCAGCAGCCACAGCCTCCTCGACCGCGTATTGAATCAGCGGCTTATCCACGATCGGCATCATTTCCTTCGGACTGGCCTTGGTCGCCGGGAGAAAACGGGTTCCAAGACCTGCGACGGGAAATACGGCTTTTTTAACCTGGCTCATTCTTCGATCCTTTCAGTTATCGATGAGAAAACGTAATTGTGCCTCATCTATGACATTCAGATTCAGTGAGACTGCCTTTTCAAGCTTGGAGCCCGCTTCGGCGCCGGCAACGACATAATCCGTCTTTTTCGACACCGATCCGCTCACCTTGCCACCGGCCTCCTCGATCATGGCCTTCGCCTGATCGCGCGAGAGAGATGGCAAGGTGCCGGTCAAGACGAACGTCTTGCCGGAGAGCGCCCCCCCGCTCGGCGCTGGTTCGCCTTCCGGCCAGACGACACCGGCGGCGCGAAGTTGCCGGACGACCTCAACATTGTGCGGCTCATCGAGGAACTGCCGCAGGCATTGCGCCACCACCGGCCCGACATCCGCCACATCCAACAAAGCGCTTTCATCCGCTACCAGCAGACGCTCCAGGCTGCCGAAATGCCGGGCGAGGTCCTTGGCCGTCGCTTCGCCGACGTTGCGGATGCCGAGGGCAAAGATGAAACGCGCGAGGGTTGTTTGCTTGCTCTTTTCGATCGCTGCCAGCAGCTTGTCCGCCGATTTTTCCGCCATTCGTTCGAGATTGACGAGCGCCGCCCTGTCAAGTCGATAGAGATCGGCCGGGGTATGCACCAGATCGTTGTCTACGAGTTGTTCGACCAGTTTGTCGCCAAGACCTTCGATGTCCATCGCCCGCCGCGAGGCGAAATGCAACAGGGCCTGCTTGCGCTGCGCCGGGCAGTAGAGTCCGCCGCTGCAGCGGGCCACGGCCTCGTCTTCCGCGCGAACGACGTGCGAGCCGCAAACCGGGCAAGTCAACGGCATGACGAACTCCGGGGTAAGAATCGGGCGCTTTTCGGGAAGCGTGCGCACGACCTCGGGGATGACATCCCCGGCGCGACGCACCACCACCGTATCGCCGACACGCACGTCCTTGCGCCGCACCTCGTCTTCGTTGTGCAGGGTGGCGTTGGTCACCGTCACCCCGCCGACGAAAACCGGCGCCAGGCGGGCCACCGGCGTCAGCGCGCCAGTACGACCGACCTGCACGTCGATGCCAAGCACCTCGGTAGTTGCCTCTTCAGCCGGGTACTTGTGCGCCACGGCCCAGCGCGGCTCGCGCGAGACAAACCCCAACTCCCGCTGCAGTTCCAGCGAATTGACCTTATAAACCACGCCGTCGATATCGAACGGCAGTTGTCCGCGTCGTTCTCCGATACGGGTGTGGAAGGTTGCCAAGGCCGCAGGGCCGTACATAACGGAACGTTCGGCGCATACTGGAAAACCAAACTCGACGAGAGCGTCCAGAACATCGCTGTGCTTCTGCGGAACGGTCCATCCCCGCGTTTCTCCGAGGCCGTAGGCAAAGAACGATAGCGGCCGTGTCGACGCGATTCGCGAGTCCAACTGGCGGATGCTTCCTGCCGCGCCATTGCGTGGATTGACCAAGGTCTTTTCACCCCTGCTCAAGGCACGCGCGTTGAACCGCTCGAAGTCGGCTCGCTTCATGTAGATCTCACCGCGCACTTCAAGGACCTCGGGAGTACGAGCACCATGCAGACGCAAGGGCACCTGGTTGACCGTACGTACGTTTTCGGTCACATCCTCGCCGGTTTCACCGTCGCCCCGCGTCGCGGCACACACCAGTACGCCCGTTTCGTAGCGCAAGCTGATGGCCAGCCCATCGAATTTCAGTTCCGCCCCGTATTCGACCGGCGGAGCGTCCTCCCCCAAACCCAGCAGATTGCGCACTCGCGCATCAAAGGCGTAGGCGCCTGCGGCCTCAGTATCCGTCTCGGTACGGATCGAGAGCATCGGCACGACATGGCGAACCGGCCGGAACGATTCGAGCGCTTTCCCTCCAACACGCTGGGTCGGCGAGTCGGACGTCACAAGATCCGGATGGGTTGTCTCAAGCGCCTGTAACTCACGAAACAGCCTGTCGTACTCGGCATCGGAAATCAGCGGATCGTCGAGGACGTAATAGCGGTGATCGTGCTTGTCGATCTCGGCGCGCAGTTCCCGAAGGCGTCCCGTGACGTCCATCCCCTTGGTTTCCAAATCAGGAGAACAGGCGCCGGGCCAGCGGACTGCCGGCGGGCACATCGTGTTCGGACAGTACCGCCTGATACTGCGCAATCTGCTTGCGAATCGGTTCCAAAGCCTTTTCCGACAGGGGGCGCCTGTTGTCATCGACCAGAGCACCGTGGAGGACGTCGGAGAACCGCCGCGCCGTGTCGACCATCTGGTTGAAGACCCGCTCGCCATGCGCGACGCACGGTACGTCGAGAAGGAAGGTCAGCCCCTGAGCGCTCTGTGTCTTTATCGTTTCTGCAGAGAATCCCGACGGGTCCTGATTCAGCAGAACGTAGAGCACATTGCCGTCGTCATCCCGGCGCACGAAGCGCTTGCCTCCGTCTATCGTCATCCCGGCTGCCTCAGCCAAGGCACGCAGTTTGGTTCCGGGAAACGCCTGCCCCTCGCTGATTACATTGATGCCGATCTGAATATCCACGCTTGCACAGAACTCGTCGAGCTTTGCGGCGGCATCGAGCGCTGGCTGACGATGCGGCAATTCAACGAGTCCCATGACTTGATCGGCCAGATCCTGCACGGCAACGGAAAAAACCGTCAACTCGTCATCGGACACCGGTCCTTGCCGGTTCGCCAATTGCAGGCCGACACGGATATGGCGATACTCGGCGAAACTTTCCCTGGAGACACGCTCCCACTCCCCGTTCTCCTCGTTGTAGCCGACGAAGCGGACTGGCTTGCGCACTCGCGCCTGCAGATCACGCTGAGCTTCGGCAATGCGCGATGCCGGCGCGGGCTCGACGGCGTCGATGGCCGCGATGAAGTCGGCATTCGGCGTCAGGAACTGCGTCTCGGAAAGCGGTCGGATCGGCGTTTCCCGACGTGGTTCCGAGGGTGTCACTTCTACGTAATCCGGTACTGGAGAAGCGTCAGGAGACGGTGCGTACTCCTCAATGACGTCTGCCAACTCATCCGAATTATTCTGTTCTACCGTGCTCGCTGGCTGCGCTGAAAACGACTCGTCGCTGAGAACAGGCTCGATACGCTCACCCGATAGCGGGGCATAACGCGGCGAGCCGATTTCGGGATCGGTCGGTAGCGCTTCCTGAGTCGAGAACGCTCCCGCCTCGTGAGTCTGAACACGCGAACTGTCATCCGAGGGTGTCTCAAGCAAGACGTCCGGATGGTTGGCCTTCATCGCCTGCTCGGCCGCCTTGCGCTGGCGGACCTCCTGCCACTTGTTGTATCCCAGCACGCCAAATACGGCAATCGCTCCCAGGCCAATCAACCCCATCTGCAATTCGGTCATTATTCGTCCTAAACGATTTGTTCGCGCATCCGTAGCGCTTCTTCCATATCCACTTCGACGATACGCGAGACCCCCGACTCCTGCATCGTCACGCCAACCAGTTGCTGCGCCATTTCCATGGCGATCTTGTTGTGGCTGATGAACAGGAACTGGGTGTTGGCCGACATGCGCCGCACCATCGCGCAAAAACGTTCGGTGTTGGTATCGTCCAGCGGCGCATCCACTTCGTCAAGCAGGCAGAACGGCGCCGGGTTGAGTTGGAACATGGCGAACACCAAAGCAATCGCCGTCAGCGCCTTTTCCCCTCCGGAGAGCAGGTGAATCGTCGAGTTCTTCTTGCCCGGCGGCTGGGCCATGACTTGCACACCGGCATCCAGGATTTCCTCGCCTGTCATGATCAATTTGGCTTCACCGCCGCCGAAAAGAATCGGAAATAGTTCACCAAAGCTGCGATTAACCGCGTCGTAGGTCGATTGCAGAAGATCGCGCGTTTCGCGGTCGATCCGGCGGATCGCATTTTCCAGTGTTTCCATCGCCTGCGTCAGATCGTCCGACTGCGCATCGAGGAAGCCCTTGCGCTCACGAGCGGACTCAAGCTCGTCCAGTGCGGCCAGGTTGACTGCGCCGAGCGCCTCGATCGAACGCTGAAGGCCCGTGATCGCACCCTGCAATGGTCCAGCACGCAAGCCGACGAGCTCTGGCGTCAGGCTCGCCTCGTCAGCGTTTACTTCAAGAAGTTGCGCGGCCAATTGTTCAACGTTGAGTGCAGCCGCCTGTTCCTTGAGTCGCAGTTCGCTGATCCGTTCGCGTAGCGGTTCGAGACCGTGCTCGACTCGCATTCGCTGTTCTTCGAGTCCGCGCAGTTCGGAGGTAGCTACCTCCAGTGCATCACGTGCAGCCGCGAGAGCCTGTTCGCAAGCGACCCGCTGCTCAAGCGCGGCCTGCAGCTTGGGCTCCAGATCCTCGGCCTGCATGGCCTGCGCGTTCTCCTCGCAATGGGCCAGTTCTTCGACGATTCGGCCAATCTGCTTCTGCGCCAAAGCACGGTTGTTGGTCGCTTCATCGATCTTTCCACGGCATTCGCGCTGCGAAAACTGCGCTTCGCGCAATTCACGTTCGACGGCACTGACACGCTCGCGCTCGTCACGCAAGGCGCGTTCCGCCTGTTCAAGTCGCCCCAGTGCGCCGTTCATCGTCTGCTGCAGTTCGCGTATTTCCTCGCGCTGCGTTTCGATGGCTTCTTCGGCGATGAACAACCGCTCGTTCTCGCTTTCCTCCTCAGCCGCCATTTCTTCGAGCGCGGCGTCGATCTGCGCCTGCCGCTCGCGGAAGCGGTCCAGCGCCTGCGAAAGCTTGAGCGTTTCAACCTGGATGGTGTGTGCCTGTTCCTGCAGGTCATCGAGCTGTTTTCTTGCGTTCTGCAAGGCGTTTTGCGCATCCGCCGCTCGTGCTTCAAGTTCCGCTAACCGGCCCTGCTCTTCCTCAACGCGTTCTTCCAGCCCGGCGATCGCTCCGGCGAGTTCATCGATTTCCCTTTGCCGTTCGAGCAGCCCATGTTCCGCTGCATCGGGCGCGAACAGCAACACGCTCTGGCGGGTGACGATATCGCCGGCGGGAGTCACACAACAGGCCGCGGGACTCAGTCTTTCCCGCCGCGCAAGCGCCTCGCCCAGATCAGCAACGGCAAAGACTTCGGCAAGCCATTCGTCGAGCACCGCGGCGAGTACCGGGTTATCGCAGTGAATACGGGCACGCAGACTGCCCTCGCCCGGTTCGGCGATGACCGCTTGCGGCAATAACAGCGTCAGCTTGCTTCCGGGACGCTCCGCGCTCCATAACGGATCGACCATACCGGTTGGCAGCGCATTCAGACGTTCGCGCAATACGGCTTCGACCGCATCCTCCCAGCCGGCCTCAACGTGCAGCGACTTCCAAAGCGGATGACTATTGTCGATGCGATGCCGCTGCAGCCAATCGTTGAACTTGCCATCGCCCTGCATGCGACGCTGCAGTTGCTCCAGGGCCGCACGTCGGGCGTGCGCCTCGGCGCGGTCCTTCTGCGCATGTTGCACACGCGCCATGATCTCGCGTCGCTGCTGGTCGAACGATGGCAACTCCCGCTGGCGGCTTGCCACTTCGTCCTGCGCCTCGGCGATGCGTTCACGCAATTCGGCCAGTGTTTCCTGTTTGACTTCGTACTCTTCGGTATCGGGAACAGGCAGCGCGCCCCGTTCCTGCTGCAACCGTTCGCGGCGTCCGGCGAGAATCTGCAGCGAGCGCTGGGCGTGCCCTTGATTGGCGATCTCGACTTGCAGGCGCTTGTCGGCCTGCGCCAGGTCGTTGCGCTGGCTGCCGACCTCGTCCTGCGCAGCTGCGAAGACGTCTTCCGCCATCGGCAACCGCTCCTGCTGCGCAGCGAGACGCATTTCGCCCTGTTCGACGCGCTCATCCGCTAGCAGCAGCAACTCCTGCCAGCGCTCGTGATCCGCTTCAAGCTTTTCGAACTGACCTTCCCAATGGATCTTGTCTTCGGCAAGCTGGGCCAACCGGGACTGGTATTCGTGCTGCGATTCGCGTCGGTGACGAATTTCCGCTTCCAGCCGCGCCACTTCGGCGTTAGCCGTAAACAAAGCACTCTGGGCCGTGTGCAGGCCATCACTGGTGGCGAAGTGCCGCTCCCGGGTTTCCTCCAGACGAGCTTCAGTTTCACGCAATGCAGCATTCTGTCCTTCAAGGCCCGTGACCGCGGCTTCGATCTCGCTCGCCAGTCGTTCGCGTTCCGCCTGTGCTTCGTTGCGCTTGAGCAGCCACAGCAATTGCTGTTTGCGCGTCATCGCATCGTGAAACTCGCGGAACTGCCGTGCGATCGCGGCCTGATCTTCCAAGCGCTCCATCTGCGAACCGAGTTCCGTGCGGATATCTTCAACTCGGGTGAGGTTCTCGCGCGTGTCGGCAAGTCGCCCTTCGGTTTCCTTGCGGCGTTCCTTGTATTTGGTGACACCGGCGGCTTCTTCGAGGAAGACGCGCAGTTCGTCAGGCCGCGCCTCGATGATGCGCGAGATTGTTCCTTGTCCGATGATGGCGTAGGCACGTGGGCCGAGGCCAGTACCAAGAAAGAGGTCAGTGATATCCTTGCGCCGGACGTGCAGATTGTTGATGTAGTACTCGGACTGCCCGTTCCGGGTCAGCAAGCGTTTGACTGACAATTCCGTGTATTGCGACCACTGCCCGGCGATACGACCGAGCGAATTGTCGAACACCAGTTCCACGGATGCGCGCGACACCGCCTTGCGGGTACCGGAGCCATTGAAAATCACGTCCTGCATGGATTCGCCACGCAGTTCCGAAGCCTTTGACTCGCCCAACACCCAGCGCACGGCATCCATTACGTTCGACTTGCCACAGCCATTGGGCCCAACGACACCGACCAACTGCCCGGGAAGGGCGATGGTTGTCGGATCGACAAACGATTTGAAACCGGCGAGTTTTAGTTTTGTCAGGCGCATTAAACAGAACGCAGCCAGAAGGGCTGCGTGCAAATTAAGGTCTTGAAAGCTCGGTATGACGGCGACACCCACGTGCCTGGCCGCCTATAATAGCATTTTGTTCCACCTGCCGATTCAGCCATGACCACCCAGCCTTCCAACACGCTCGAAACCTTCTCCAACCCTGCGCTGTCCCGCGATTTCCACATCCACATGGAGATCCCCGAATCTCCCTGCCTCAGTCCAATGGCGGGGCAACGCGATTTCACCACGCAATCCAACCCGCGGGGGTAAGCACCATGACCGAACAAACGACAACCCCCACCCCTCTGGACGACGAACTGCTTGACCGTCTGGAAGTACTGCTTGAGGATCCTGCGCTGGAAGAAGCGATGCGCCTGGACGAACTCCAGGGGTACCTCTGTGCGGCGCTCTCCGGGCCCACGCAGATTGACCCGGACGACCGACTGGTCGACATTCTCGGCAGCGAAGACGCGCTCGACAGCGAAGCAGGCCAGGAGGCAGCTAAAATAATCGGACTGTTTTGCAACGCGCTTGAAGCCGATCTGGCAGCCGGCAATCCGCCTGTGCTGTTGCTCTACCCGAAGGACGAGTCCGAGGACAGTCCGAGCGACTACCTGCCGTGGTGCCAGGCTTACCTGGCCGGTGTCGACCAGGCGGCAGAAGACTGGTTCGAGTGTCTTGAAGAGAACCGCGGCGAGGACGCCGAGGAGCAGGTGAACTACCTCGACGAACGTCTTTTCCCATTGATGGTACTGACGGGCGAAGCCGAGGCCGCCGCAAAAGAGCACGGTGAGGAATGGCCGGAAGGCGACGAGCGTGCGGAAATAGAGCAAGACTGCGAGGAAGACCTGCCGCAGGCCGTAGTCGACATCTATCGCTTCTGGCTGGCCAAACGCGGCGTCGCAACGATCCGCAACGATGAACCCCGAATCGGCCGCAACGACCCCTGCCCCTGCGGCAGCGGAAAGAAGTTCAAGCAGTGCTGCGGGAAAGACTGATTTTTCTTTCCTCTGAACCGCCAGCCCACAGGCTGGCGGCTTCACCCCACCTTGCTACCCCCTCCTGATACGGGATAGTTCTGCGTCCGCCCGGCGGCCACGGGCCGCCGACGCAATTTCCTTGTCCACGATGGTCTTTCCGATCGGCGCGAGCGCGATGCCAGCCAGCTTCAGATGCTGAATGGCGAAGGGAATGCCGATGATGGTGACGAAGCAGGCGATCGCAGACATCACGTGCCCGAGTGCCAGCCACCAGCCAGCCAGGATGAACCAGATGATGTTGCCAAGGGTGCCGAACCCTCCAGTTCCGATATCCCCCTGTCCGGAAAGGTCCTCCCGGTCGATGGCTTCCTTGCCGAACGGAAAGAAGGTGAAAGTACCGATCACGAAGCAGGCGCGCCCCCACGGAATGCCAACAATCGAGACAAACGCCAGCACTCCGGCCAGCCACCACCCCAGGCCCATGAATACGCCGCCGAGAATGAACCAGAGAAAGTTGCCGATCGCGCTCATGGAATGCTCCTGAATTCAAATGGTGATGTCGCAAACCGCGCAACGATACCAAACCATTTGACACATCGCTCTGAAAATCAAAGCTCGAACGTCATCCTGAACGTAGTCCTCCCGTCCACCGAGAAGGCGGCGACGCGTCCGCCGTGTGCCTCTACAATCGACTTGACGATAGCCAAGCCAAGCCCGGAGTGCGATCCCTCGCCAGCGCGCGACGGATCGGCCCGGTAAAAACGATCGAACAACCGAGGCAGATGTTCGGGAGAAATGGTCTCGCCGATATTGACTACCTCAACCTCGACGTTCGGCCCATTGCGATGAATGATTACCGTGACACGACCACCGACACTAGTATGGCGGATGGCATTGGACAGCAGGTTGCTGATGGCTCTCCGAATCATCAGCCGGTCCCCCTGGATCGTTCCCGCGCCTTCGCTCGTCAGTTCGACATCCTTTTCCTCGGCCGCCAGACGGTGAAATTCCACGAGATCGTCGACCAGCGACGCCAGTTCCAGCGTCCCCCGGTTGGGTACGATCTGTCCGTCTTCGGCCTTGGCAATGAACAACATGTCGGCCACCATGCGCGAGAGCCGCTCGAACTCTTCGACGTTTGAGGCGAGCACATCCCGATATTCGTCGGGAGAGCGCGGACGAGACAGCATGACCTGGGTTTCCGTCATCAAATTGCTGATCGGTGTGCGGAATTCGTGCGCCAGATCGGAGGAAAAATCCGAAAGCCGGCGGAAGGACTCCTCTAGCCGCGCCAGCATCGCATTCAGCGTATCCGCCAGATCGACAAGCTCCGCCGGTACGGAATCGAGCTCCAGCCGGGCGTGCAGGCGCTGCGCCGTGATTTTTTCCGCCTCGCGCTTGATCGCCTGTAACGGCGCGAGGCCACGACGCACAGCGAGCCACCCGAGGAGGCCGCTCAATAAGGCAGCGAAGGCGACAAAAACCCATAAAGTAAAACGGAATCCAGCCAGATACTTTTGGTGGTGGGTGATATCGGTCGCCACACCGACTACCACGGGAGGAAGCCCGGCAATACCGGTCTGCACGCTCGCCGAGATGCCGCGCATCGGGATCCCCAGCACGGTGTGCCATACCCGTGGATGCGCAACATCGGTTGAGGCGTTCTCGGATAGCAGTGCGCCGGGAAATTGCGCACCGCTGGTGGCGAACAGCAACTCTCCGTCCTGCAGAGCAACGACAACGGCAAGCCCGTGGTGTCCGACCAGCGCGTCATCGAGTTGTTGTGGAACGGCGACCAGATCGTCACGCGACCGCGCCCTTTCAAGGATACTCTTCGTCAGATCGAGTTTGCCGGTGAGCACCTCCATATCCTGTTCAACAAAATGCCGCTCGACCGTGGTGCCGATCAGGTAACCGAGCGCGAGCAGTACCAGCGTCGACACCGTGGCGAAAAGCGCCGTCAGGCGCAGCGTGATCGACACACGGCCGGCGGATTTCACTCGCAGCCCTCCGGCACGTCGAGGACATACCCCATGCCGCGCACGGTACGAACCAGTTTTAGCTCGAAATCGTCGTCGATCTTGGCCCGCAGGCGACGCACAGCGACTTCGACCACATTGGTATCGCTGTCAAAATTCATGTCCCACACCTGCGAGGCGATCAGCGAACGCGGGAGTACCTCACCCTGGCGCCGCAGCAGCAGTTCGAGCAACGCGAATTCTTTGGCCGTCAGGTCGATGCGTCGTCCGCCTCGGGTTGCCCGCCTCCGGAGCACGTCCAGATCCAGATCGGCGGCGCGCAGAACATCGCCCTCCTTGCCCTTGCTCCCTCGGCGCAACAATGTCCGTACCCGCGCCAACAGTTCGGAAAAGGCGAACGGCTTGACCAGGTAATCATCAGCGCCTAGTTCCAATCCCTTGACGCGATCCTCGACTTGATCGCGCGCCGTCAGGAACAGAACCGGCATATCGCTTCCCGCCCGCCGGATACCTTGGAGAATATGCCAGCCGTCGATGCCGGGAAGCATTACATCAAGAATTGCCAGGTCGTAGCTTTCGCTGGTCGCCAGATGCAACCCGTCGAAGCCGTTGGACGCCAGATCGACCACGAAGCCGGCTTCGGCCAGCCCTTGCTTTAAATAGGTGCCGGTTTTCGCTTCGTCTTCGACCACCAGAATCTTCATCGTTTTCCTTTATGTCGCCTCGGGTCCGGAATTCTCCGACGTTTTCGCACCCCGGCGCAAAAGATTACAGAAATGTAATGCACACGTCAGCGCTCTGTCAGATCGCGCAGTACACCATTGCTGCAATGGGATGCGAATGGCCTGGATCGATTCGCACGCGACTTGTCGAGAGGAGAGACCGTGATCCGAGAATTTGCTTGCCGCTCGGTCAGACGATTGTTGCTGGCGGGACTGCTTGCCGGCGCTTCGCCCCCCCTGTTGGCTCAGTCGGTTTCGGCTAACGACGTCAGCGACTGGCGGGGGGCGAATGACATCGTAGGCCGATACGGACGAGGGCACGCCGACGTACTCAAGTGGGAAGAATCAAATCTCGCCGTTGAGCCCATTGCAAAAGCGCCCGTCGGACGTATCGTGCTGAGCACTCCGGACGCGGCCGTACGCGAAGCCTGGAATGCGCACATTGAGCTAGCCAACGCGTTAGCCACACTGGGATCACAGGCAGCCGAACATGTCGCTGCTGGCCGCTTGAACGATATCGATCCGGATGTCCGTCGTCGTGTCCACGATATTGACGAAATTCTGGATGTAGCGACTGACGCACGAAAGGCCTGGATCAGTGCAGTTGCGGCCCGGCAAGCTCTGAAAAACCGGAAGGATGCCCTGCGTGCTGCCGGGGCTGCCAGCGAACTCGGCGCACGCATGGCCCTGCTCGGCAACTGGAGTCGTTTACAGGAGGCACGAGTCAGGATTGGGACGGAAACAGCACAAATTGAGACAGCGAACACGGGATACGCACGCGCCACGGCTCAAGCGGATCTGCTTCGGAGCGTACGACTGATCGCAGACTATTCCGACGTCGACATTCCCGAAGAGCTTCCCGCCTTGCCGGTTTCGGCCTGGTCGGAAAAGGCCGTGCAACAGCGAATAGAAGCATTGGAAAAAGTGCTTCCGTGCGTATGCGATCCGACGCGGCGCTGGCGTGGCACGCCTACCGCGCCGGCCACGAAATTGCCCAGCGGCAACAGACGATCCTGAAACTGCAGGAGTTCGTGGCCGACGAAACCCTGCTGCACTACAACGGGATGCTCAAGAGCGTGTGGGATGTCCTCGAGGAGGCACGCCGCCGAGCCGAAGCTGCGATCGCCGCCACCGAAGCATTACGTACTTTCTGGATCGCGGAGGCTGACCTGCAGCACGTGCTACTTGGAGGCGAACCGGAAGGATTCGTTTCGCTGGGCCAAGGCGTGAGCGGCGGAAACGCCTCCGCGGCACATTGAAAGGGACGAACAATCATGAACCCACGTCGTCGATTCCTGGCCGGGCTTGGTACGGGCATGGCCGCCCTCGCCGTTTCCCGCCCAGCTCTCGCCGGTTTACCCGATCCGGTAATGCGCGATAGCGCCGAAACCGCCTCGCCTCTTTTTCCGTCATCGGGGCAGGCCTATACGCCCGTGGTCACGCTCAACGGGTGGACACTTCCCTGGCGCATGAACAATGGCGTAAAGGAGTTTCACCTCGTGGCAGAACCTGTCGTTCGCGAAGTCGCACCGGGTTTCAAGGTCAACATGTGGGGTTACAACGGACAGAGCCCCGGTCCAACGATCGAGGTTGTGGAAGGTGATCGCGTGCGCATCTTCGTCACCAACCGCCTGCCCGAGCACACGAGCGTCCACTGGCACGGCCAGCGGCTGCCCAACGGCATGGATGGCGTCGGCGGCCTGACCCAGCCGCAGATCCCGGCAGGCAAGACCTTTGTTTACGAGTTCCAGGCACGTCGCCCCGGCACCTTCATGTACCACCCGCACGCCGACGAGATGGTGCAGATGGCGATGGGCATGATGGGCTTCTGGGTAACGCACCCGAAGACCACGCACCCGCACATCAGCCAGGTCGATCGCGATTTCTGCTTCCTGCTCAACGCGTTCGACGTCGAACCGGGCAGCAGGACACCAAAGATCAACACCATGACCGATTTCAACATCTGGTGTTGGAACAGCCGCATCTTCCCGGCCATCGACAGCCTGAACGTTCGCCTGAACGATCGCGTACGTATCCGGATCGGCAACCTGACGATGACCAACCACCCGATTCACCTGCATGGCCACGAATTCGTGGTCAGCGGTACGGACGGCGGTCCGACACCACCCGCATCGCGCTGGCCCGAGGTTACAACCGATATCGCCGTCGGCCAGATGCGGCAGATCGAATTGATCGCCGACGAGGAAGGTGACTGGGCGATGCACTGTCACAAGAGCCATCACACCATGAACGCGATGGGCCATGACGTCCCGACGATGATCGGTATCGACCACCGCGGCCTGCTGGGCAAGATCCAGAAGGTCGTTCCGGACTACATGCTGATGGGTGAGCGCGGCATGGCCGACATGGGCGCGATGGAAATGCCGCTGCCCGACAACACGGCTCCGATGATGACCGGCAATGGCCAGTATGGACCGCTGGAGATGGGCGGCATGTTCACCGTGTTCAAGGTACGCCGGGAGCAGAAGCCTGGCGACTACAGTGACCCCGGGCCGTTCGCACACCCTCCCGGCACCGTTGCCAGTGAATGGCGTGAGAACCCGCCGCCGGAAGTGCGTCCGCCGGCCGAGGGTGACGTGTCGCCGCCTCGCGCGCGTGCTGTCAAACCGGCCAATCGCAGCCACTCTAAGTGATTTTCCGAAAACCCCACGACAACTGTTTTTCCCACACGGAGACCGTCCCGATGCATCTATCAAAATCACTGGTCCTTGCCGGCCTGCTCGCTTCCTCATCGCTGGCCATCGCGCATGGTGACGCGGAGCATCCCGCCAGTCGACCAGCAAAATTGGAGCAAAAGCCCTGGGGCATTGCCGGTAACGCAAAAGCCGCCGGGCGCACCATTGAGATCATGATGACCGACGATATGCGTTTTACACCGAGCCGCATTGAAGTCAGGCAGGGTGAAACCGTCCGGTTCATTCACAAGAACAACGGCGTGGCAATGCACGAGTTCGTCCTCGGAACCAAATCGGAACTCGACGAACACGCCGCCCTGATGAAGAAGTTTCCCGGCATGGAACACGACGAGCCGTATATGGCCCACGTAGCTCCCGGCAAGCGCGGGGAAATGGTGTGGACCTTCAACCGGAGCGGCGAATTCGACTTCGCCTGTCTGCTGCCAGGGCATTACGAAGCGGGGATGGTGGGCAAGATCCGTGTTCTGGCGGCGAAGAGCAAGAACAAGGGCAAATGACACATCCAAGGAGACGATGATGAGGAAAACCATTGCAATTGCAGCCCTGCTCGGCGCAACGACGCTACTGTCGCAGGTCAGTCTCGCACAGAGCACCATGAATCACGGCACGATGCCGATGACCGAGGCGCATGTTCTGAGCGATGGTGAAGTTCGCAAGATCGACAAGGAAGCGGGCAAGATCACCATCAAGCACGGGCCGATCAAAAATCTGGACATGCCGCCGATGAGCATGGTTTTTACGGCCAAGGACAAAACATTGCTCGACAAGGTGAGCGCCGGTGACAAGATTCGCTTCATGGCCGTGGACGAAGGCGGCAAGCTGGTCGTGACGGACATTCAACTGGCCAAGTAACGAAGTACTTCTTACAGCACTCTCCGACAACCGTTACCGATCGCGTCCACCGCACTCCACGCCACGGGCGTTCCAGCTATGCCGGAACGCCCGTGGCATTTTCCCAACCGGCACTGCAACCTGACTGAAACGTAATTTCTCCGTCACCGTCCTGTCGGGATCGGGTTCTTAAGATGGCATCACCGTCTGACGACTCTCCGTCTGGCGCGAACAACTGACCTTTCAAGGAGAAACGATGAAAACGAGCTTTACCAAATCTGCCCTGATCGCCACCCTCAGCCTCGTCGGTATTGTGGCCACGAATGCACATGCTTTCACCGACTTCACCTCTGGTGCCGCGCCAACGCAGATTATTGAACTGAAAGATGGTTCGTCAGTGTACGTCTTCGAGGACGGCAAGATGGCCATGGAATCGAAGTTCGGTCGGGTAACACGCATGAACCCGGGAAAAACGATGGAAGCCAAGGATGGCCGGAAGATCGTCATGCACGGTGACGAGGTCGGCAGGCTCGGCTCACTGAAACACATTTCCGGATAACTCCCTCCTGACGGCCCTCCAGAGGGCCGTTTTGCTATCCCGGCCACGCAACGGCAGCCGGGAATCATTACAGAAATGTAATTCTCAGGTCAGTTTCCCGTCGGGTTTGGTTCTTCATACTGCCCGCACCCAATTGAAGGAGGCTCTCAAATGACACCGAAGTTACCCATCCTGCTCACCCTACTGGCTCTCGGTTCCGGCGGTGCGCTGGCACAACAAGCGCAGCAAACAATTGATATTTACAAGAGTCCCTACTGCGGCTGCTGTGGCAAATGGGTCGATCACGTCACCAAGGCCGGTTTCACGGTCAAGACTCATGAGGTCGATGACGTTCCGGGCACCCGCAAGAAACTGGGCATGCCCGAGAAGCTCGGATCGTGCCACACGGCAAAAATTGGCAACTACCTCCTTGAGGGGCATGTGCCGGCAGAAGACATCAAGCGAATGCTCAAGGAAAAACCGAAGGCGCTCGGGCTCGCCGTCCCCGGCATGCCGCCCGGTTCCCCGGGCATGGACGTCCCGAACTCCCCCGCCTATGAAACGTTGCTTGTCCAGAACGACGGCAGCACCCGAGTCTTCGCCAAACACTGAACTTTCCGAGAACAGCGCATGAAAACCACAATTGCATCCCTACTCGTCGCCCTCGCCGCTACCCTCCCTATGGCTACGATGGCCGCCAACGATCACGGCAGCCACGGCGCCATGTCCTCGCATTCCACTGTTGCAGGAGAGGCGAAGATGGTCGACGGTCAAGTGAAGAAGATCGACAAGGCGGCCGGCAAGGTCACTCTGGCCCATGGCCCGCTCACCCACCTCGGAATGGATATGCCGATGACCATGGTCTTTCGCGTAAAGGAGGCGGCTTGGCTAGATCAGATGAAGGAAGGCGACAAAATCCGCTTCCGCGCGGACAACCTTAACGGCGCCATCACGGTCGTGCAGTTCGAACGGGCCAAATAGTAACTGCTCAAAAAACAACGAGACGAACGATTCCTGGTAATCGGAGATACGCATGTCCACACGTTTTACCCTGCGAACACTGACAGTGGTACTGGCAGTCTTATCAACGCCTGTCGCACTTGCGCAGGAAGTGCCGATCGGCATGACTGCGGCCAGCCTGCTCGACTACGCGGCGCAGAATAACCCCGATTTCGCGTCGATGCGGTACGAGGCCGATGCAGCCGGTGAACGGGTAACACCGGCCGGTGCCCTGCCCGACCCGCGCTTCCGGATCGAACTGATGGATATCACCCGTATGGGCGAGCAAAACGCCACGCTCTCACCCAGCCGCGTCGGCAGCACCAAATACACGATCACGCAGGAACTTCCGTGGTACGGCAAGCGCGATCTCAAGCGCGAAATCGCCGGATATGAGGCCGACAGCGCCACGGGGCGCGCCCGCGGAACGTGGGCGGACATCGCCGCGCGGCTAAAGGCCGGCCACGCGCAGTGGTATCTCCTGCAGCGCAACGAGCAAATCACCCGCGAACTCCTCGACCTGATGGTGCGGCTGGAAAAGGTCGCCCAAGTGCGTTACGCCAGTGGCCTGTCCATGCAACAGGACGTGATCCGTGCCCAAGTTGAACAAACCGGCATGCGTAACGAACTGATCATGCTGGCGAACGAAAGCACCATGCTCCGCGCCCGGATCAACATGTTGCTCGGACGTCCTGCCGGCGCGCCGCTTGCGACTCCCGAGGGACTGCCCGACCTGCCGACGCCAGCCAAGCTTGACTACGTCACACTCGAAGAAAGGGTGCGTGCCCACAATCCGCGCCTTTTCGCCGATGATGCGGCGATCCGCGCCGCTGAAAAAAAACGCGATCTCACGTACAAGGAGCGTTACCCCAATTTCATGCTGGGCGTGACGCCGGTGCAGTATCAAAGCTCCATCAAGGAATGGCAGTTGATGGTCGAAGTAAATATTCCTCTGCAGCAGTCCTCGCGCCGGGCCATGGAGCGCGAATCGGAATCCATGCTCGCCGCTGCCCGCGCGCGCAAGGATGCGACAGCCAACACGGTACTTTCCGAACTCGCCGAGAGCCTGTCCGCCATTGACGCGGCCCGCCGGACAGAGCAACTGGTGGAAGGCAGCCTGCGGCCGCAGGCCGAGTTGACGTTCCAGTCCGCACTCGCCGGCTATGAGAATGGCACCGGCAATTTCGCCATGCTGCTCGAGGCGCAGCAGCAGATACGCAAGGCCCGTCTGAGCCAGATCAAGGCGCAAACCGAGGCGCATGTCCGCCTCGCTGAAATCGAAAGACTCCTGGGAGAAGAACTATGACCAACGGGAATCCCCGTGGGATGAGCAAAGGCCCCTCGACGGCCATCGGAATTCTCATTGTCGCCCTCGGCGCCGCGGGTGGCGGTTACTGGATGGGAAGCAAGGTCCCGTCTCATGGCGACGTGATTGCCGCCACGGCCCCTGCAGCCCATAGCGGGAAGAATGAACGCAAGCTTCTCTACTACCGTAATCCGATGGGCCTGCCCGACACCTCGCCGGTGCCGAAGAAAGACCCGATGGGCATGGACTACATTCCGGTCTATGAAGGCGAAGACGCGGAAGAAAGCGACACCGCCGGCGCGATCAAGGTCAGCACCGACAAGGTCCAGAGACTCGGCGTGCGCACCGAAGCCGCGCAATTACGTGCTCTGGACCGCGTGGTCCGCGCTGCGGGCCGTGTGGAACCGGACGAGCGGCGCCTCTACGCCATCTCGCCGAAATTCGAGGGCTATGTCGAGCGCCTGCACGTCAACATCACTGGTCAAGCAGTCGGCAGGGGGCAACCACTCTTCGAAGTTTACAGTCCTGAACTGGTGTCGGCACAACGCGAGTACGCCATCGCCGCACAGGGTGTCGAATCCCTTAAAGGTGCCGATGCCACGGCGCAGGCCGGGATGAAGCAGCTCGCCGAATCAAGCCTCGCACGTCTGAAGAACTGGGATATCTCGGAAGCGCAGGTCAAGGCGCTGGCGCAGTCGGGCGAGACAAAGCG
>QKII01000318.1 GCA_003249625.1 Propionivibrio sp.
GCGTCGATGGGTCGCCAGTTCAAGGTCTATGGCGTGGAGTTCGAGGGGTTGAAGGTTGTGCAGGGTGCGACGCCGATCAGACTCACGCGTCCCATGCTGTATCGGAATCTGCGGTGCGAGCCGGAGGAGCAGAAGGACCGCTCCGTGGCGGCCTAGCCGACGACGAGAGGCGAAACACTGCCCGTCATCGAAGCCGCACCAGCGATGGCGTCATCCGTCCAGCAAGCATTCGTGGCTGTCCGCATCGCTGGCAGCCACGAAGCTACTCCTGACGCAGAAATCAACCTGGAATCACCAGTCACTTACGGGCTACAGACTCAATTAAAAATACTTCGTCGGGAGCTTGCAAAAGACTGCGCTTCTTATTCTGCTATGGCGTCTGCTCCGTGCTCAGACAGTTGCGCGCCAAACCATCGATGAATGGCCGTCAATAACTCCGGATTGCTGGTTTCAAAGGTGATCATAGCGCCGTTGGGCAATGTGGCGTACGAGACGCTGATCTGTTTGGCTCCCGCCTGAAGTTCCTTCAGGCCGGGCATATCTGCACCATGCAGCGCGGCGGGATCAGAATACTCACCGCGCTGAAACGCTTCGGCTTCGTATTTCAGATGTTGCCGAATCATCGCAAGCTGATCCATTGCGTTCGGTTCTTTGATGATGACGCGCTGCACACCGCCAGTGACAGTCATCCGAAAGATGTGAGTAGTTTTGGCAAGATCAAAGGGCATTACGCTCGCGCCCATATGATGAACGTGTTCTTGTTTGGTCTGAGCCAGACCTATGGAACAGGCGATGACCAGGAAAGCCGCAATTAACGGCCTGGAATCGAAAAAACGGCGCAAGTGGTGAGGCATGGCGTTCCTCTCAGGGGAGGCGGGCAGGTCGCTCCATGCACGGTGTGAGGTTGTGCGACGAGCAGATCGCGCGCAATGCTGTAAGCCAATAGATTCGCTTCATCGGACAGCGTAGTCCAATGAAGGTTTCGAATATGACACGACAAAAAACGCCGGACTGAAGCTCGGCCAGCGCACTTTCACACGCGACCCTGAGGACGAATTCATCCCCTTGGTTATCACGACCCCGTAATCGATATTGATGTAAAACGGCCAGTTCAAGCCTTGAGTGGAGCCTCCTCGTTCGACATCTGCTGATTGGTTTTCATATGAGCCGTCTGTTTCAGAGGGCGCAGCCATCTGCGTCGCAACCAAAACCCGCAGTGACGGGTGACGCGATCGTGGAAGGTATCTGGCTTCGCAGCCAAGCTTCAAAATCCTGCGTACGCCCGAAATGGCTCGCAATATCGATGTTTTTGAACACGCCGCTGGTTTCGAGCACGAAGCTGGGCAATCCTTGAGCGCCGACCCGCGCCATAAAGGCCCGTGTCCGCTGGATATGCACCTGCACGACCTCGCCCGATTGCCGCTCCAGTGTCTCAGCGAAGCGTCCCGCATCGAGACCAAGGCTTGCGGCCACGTCGATCAGCACATCGCTCTCCGCAATCCGACGCCCTTCAACATAGTGCGCGATCTGCAGTTGGGCGAGCATGTCCAGTCCGCGCCCGGCCAGCTCTTCGGCAGCCAGCATGGCGGCAATTGGTGGCTCGGAGTCGAACACGGCCTCCGTATCATGCAGCAACCCGTCCACGTAGCCCTTGCCGAATGGCTGACCGCTTAGCCGGGCAATCTGCGCGTCATGCGGCTTGATGAAATCACGCAGCTGCGCGGTGACAGTCTGGCGACGTGCGCCGCTCATCATCCCACTGCCATGCGGAATTACGCGAAGAACTGCGCGGGCCGCCTTTACCAGCGGCGCCGCGCCGTAGCACCAGCCGCACAAGGGGTCGTAGATGTAGTGTAGTGTCGTCGTAGACATAATTTGTGATCCGTTCCAATCCAGAGCGTTAGATGTGTGGAACTCCCGCATCGCCGCAGCGCGCGCCGCGAGAGTTCTTCAGCGGATTACCACTGCATTTCGCCCTTGCTGACCTTGGCGCCAATCTCCAGCGAGATGTCCAGTCCGGCTTGCGGGTAAGCCTTCTTCATGGCTTCGATCAGCTCGGCACTGCTCTTGGCCTTCGCCGCTTCCGCATCGAAGCGCTGAAGGTAGTCGCGAGTGTAACGAATGGCGCTCACGTCCAGCGCGGTCCCGGCGGCCATGTGACCCGGAACGACGGTGCCAGGATTCAGCGCTTCGATCTCGTCGAGCTGCGCGAACCAGGCCTTACGTTCGCTCGCCTTCTGGGTGTCGGCAGTCCATACATGGATGTTGCCGAAGATGGCGATGTTACCCGCGATGGTCTTGATCGATGGAATCCACACGTAGGGGCGATGCGCCAGCTCACCGCTGGTGCCGCGTACTTCGACGGTCTCGCCGTCCACACTCAGGGTAGTGCCCTGTAACAGTTCCGGCACGATCGGTTTCTGCGGTGCGTTGGCGCCCATCTTCGGCGACCAGAAAGCCACCTTCCCGGCCAGCTTGGCCTCAATTTTCTCGCGTACGGCGGCGGTGGTCAGCACCTGAGCGTTCGGAAAATAGGCCTTCAACACTTCTGCACCGAAGTAGAAGTCCGGGTCCGCGTTGCTGACGAAGATAGTCTTGAGCGTTTTGCCGCTGTCGAGTACGTTGGCTGCCACGCGCAGAGCGTCGGCGCGGGTGAAGCCGCTGTCGATCACGAGGGCTTCGCTCTTGCCGCTGACCACGACCGCATTGACGTGAAAGCTGTTGCCGTCTGCGTTGTAGACCTTGACCGTAAGCGGCGAGGCGGTCTGCGCACCCGCGCCGCTGGAGGCGACAACGCCGAGGGTCAGGGCAGGAACAATGAAACGAGCGACTTTGCTGATCTGGAACATGATGTTTTTCCTTGGCTGGGTTTGCAGTGGAACGAACTTTATCTTTTGCATATCACTTGATAAAGTTCGTTTTTGTTGAATATTTATTGCACGGATCGATGGAATGGACCGACTGACGGCTGTACGCGTCTTCGTGGAAGTGGCCAATCGCGGCAGCCTCACCCAAACTGCCGAGCAGTTGGAGATGTCTGCAGCAATGGTCAGCCGCTATCTGGCCGCAGTGGAGGACTGGTTCGGCGCACGTTTGCTGCATCGAACCACGCGCAAGGTGAGCCTCACCGAGGCAGGACTCGCGGCCCTGCCCGCGTGCCACCAACTGATTGATCTGGCAGAAGAGGCACGGCACCTCGCAGCCGAACGCAGCCGAGAGCCGGCCGGCGTGTTGCGCGTTACCACCTCCAGTTCCTTTGCAGATGCCCAACTCACGTTAGCGCTGGTCGATTTTCAACGGCAATATGAACACGTGGAAATCGTGCTATCGGTGGGCGACAAAGCGACAGATTTGGTGGATGAACGGGTCGATCTGGCAGTACGCATCACCAACACGCTGGACCCGGCGATGATTACGCGGCCACTTGCGCGCTGCCGCTCGATGCTGTGCGCCTCACCGGACTATCTGGAAAGACACGGAGTCCCCAGCGTGGCAGAGGACTTGCGTCAGCACCGCTGCATTGCCCATGCCTTTGGCATCGGAAAACAATACCACTTCACGCATGGCGGCAAAAAGCTCTCGGTGCCGGTAGACTGGAGCTTCCACACCAACGAAACCGTCGTGCTGCGGCGAGCCGTGCTCTCGGGCGCCGGTATCGGCATGTTGCCTACCTACTACCTGGGCGATGAGTTGCATTCAGGTCGCTTGGTGCGGCTACTGCCGGATTATGAGCCGGAGGCGCTGGGCATCCACGCCATCTATCTCTCGCGCCATCACCAGCCGCTGGCCTTGCGCCTGCTGGTGGATTTTTTGGCTACGCGTTTTTCCGGCGAACCAGCCCCCTGGGATCATTCCCCCTAACGCTGGCGAGGAAAAGAAAGCGGGCATCTCCGAAAATGCTCTGTGCGCCTCGTCCGGAGGTACGTAAGGTACTCACCGGCGTCGGTCAGCATCAATGCACGCGTACCCGGATTGCGGCAAGTATGCGAAAGACCCCGTTCAGCATGTTGCATTCCTGCTGGTTCAAGCCACGGCCAAGCGTACGGATTGTCTGGCTTCGTCGGCCTTCCTGCGCAACCCTTCGATGTCACGCTTGGGAGGCGCACCGAAGAGGCGGGTGTACTCGCGACTGAATTGCGATGGACTCTCGTAACCGACCGTGAACGCGGCGCTCGATGCATCCAAATCGTCGTTCAGCATCAGGCGGCGCGCTTCACTCAAACGCAACCACTTCTGGTACTGCAAGGGGCTCATGGCCGTCAGTTGGCGAAAGTATTG
>QKII01000164.1 GCA_003249625.1 Propionivibrio sp.
GAGAAGCGGGTGCGGACGTTCCGCATGTGCCGGTGCATCGCCGAACGTGCGGCCTTGGCGTCGCCGTGCTTGATCGCTTCCAATATTTCCCGGTGTTCGATGATTGCGCGCTGCCAGACCTGCTCGGAGTGGAAATGGTCCTCAAGACAGAGATAAACCGGCTGCACCCGGGTCGTCCACAAGGCCTGGATGGCCAGCAGCAGGGCACTGTTGCCAGAGGCCTCGGCGAGGGCGAAGTGGAATTCGCGGTCGTATTCGAGCCGCTTGATGTCGCCGGCCGAGCAGCAGACCATTTCACCGAGCGCTTGCGCCAGTGTGGAAAGTTGTTGCTCGGTGGCGTTTTTTGCGGCCAGCGCGGCAATATCCGGTTCAATCAGATCGCGGGCGAAGAGGACTTCGAAGGGGCCGGGTGTCGGTATGCCATCGGTCGTTGACGTTTCGCGGGCCGGGGCAGGTGCCGGGCGGTTGAGAACGAATACTCCGGAACCGCCGCGGATTTCCACCCGGCTTTCGACTTCCAGCGCGATCAGCGCCTCACGCACGGTTGGCCGGCTGACTGCCAGGCGCTCGGCCAGTATTCGCTCTGCCGGCAGGCGTTCCCCGGGCTTGTATTCCCCTGCTTCGATCAGGCGGATGATCTGGTCGGCAATCTGGCGGTACAGGCGGCGGGTGTCGATTGATTCGAAAGGCATTTGTTAGGAACGTGTAGCGGAAAATGGAAAGATCAGGATTCCTGCCAGTTGGAGACGTAACGCTTGCGCGCGTTATGCACATGGTGATGCATCGCGGCTCGTGCTGCCTTGGCGTCGTGGTCCCTGACCGCTTCGTAGATCTCGCGGTGCTCGAGGATCGCCTGTTGCCAGACGGCTTCGTTGTGGAAGTGGTTCTGCAGTTGTACGTAAAGTGGCGCGAGGCGCATCGCCCAGAGGGTTTCCATTATCTGCACCAAGGCACCGTTGCCCGTGGCATCGGCGAGAGTGGCATGAAACTGGTGGTCGAGGTCCATGTGCCGTGGGTCGGTCGAGGCGCAGCAGACCATTTCGCCGAGTATTCGCGAGAGTGTTACCAGTGTCTTCTCGGTGCCGTTCTTCGCCGCGAGCGCGGCAACTTCCGGTTCGACCATGTCTCGCGCGTCGAGCAGTTCGATTGGTCCAACCGCAGGCAGTTCCTCGCGTTCGGCGGCGGCTTCTGGTTGTGGTTCTTCCGCCAAGACTGTGGGCGGGTGGCCGCGAACGAATACCCCAGTGCCGCCACGGATATCGACCCAGCCTTCTACCTCCAATGCGATGAGGGCTTCGCGCACACTCGGACGACTGACACTGAGTTGTTCCGCCAGAAGACGCTCAGCCGGAAGGCGCATTCCAGGAGTGTACTCGCCTGAAGCAATCAGGCTGGCGATCTGGTCGGCGATTTGCCGGTACAGGCGGCGGGTTTCAATGATTTCGATGGGCATGGCGTCGCGGACTCGGAGAGATTGCCTTGAGCGGTATTGTCTCAAAAGCAGGCACGCAATTTTAAGGGTTTAGGCCGAGTTTGCGTGAGCGACGCAGTCCGCTCGGGCTCGCTTGTTCTGGCGGGTTCAGCGTGGGCGCCGAATTTGCGAGCCTTACTTCCGCTGCATCGGCATTGTCGCTTGCAACTTTCTGACCGGCGCCTCAAGAAAGACCGTGCTTCCGTCATCGAATTTCAGGGAGATCGGCACCTTGTCGCCTTCCTTGAGGGGCGCGGTCAGGTCGATCAACATGACATGGAAGCTGCCCGGCTTGAGTTCGGTCTGGCCGTGCGCCTTGACCTCGATGCGCGGCACCGGGCGCATTTTCATCACGCCGTTTTCGTTGAGGTGGGTATGCAGTTCGACGATCTTCGCTGCCGGACTTTCGGCGCTGATCAGGCGTCGGTCATCGTTCCCGTCATTCTTGATCAGCATGAAACTGCCGGTCGTCTTGATTCCCGGTGGCATCAGGCGAACATAGGGCGTGTGGACCGAAAGCGCGGAATCGGCCAGGGTCGGCACGGCGATGACTGCAAGGAACAGCGAGAGGAGCAATGGCTTGGCGAGTTTCATGGTGGTTATCACTTTCCTCCAAGGTGACGGCGAATCTGCGCAACGATGTCCGCTGGCGGCGCGCCGTGCGGTAGCGTTGCGGCAAGGCGGCCTTCGCGATCTATCAGATAGGTGAACGACGAATGGTCGACGGTATAGGGGCGATCATCGACCGATTTCTGTTTCATGTAGCTCACGCCATAGCGGCGGGCGACTTCCGCGACCTGTGCCGGTGTTCCGGACGCGCCGACAATGCTGGGGTGGAAGTACGGGGCGTAGACATTCAGGACTTCCATCGTGTCGCGTTCGGGGTCGACAGAAACGAAAATCCCCTGCACCTGTGCGAGTTCGTCCGGAGCCAACGCAGCGAGTGCTTGCCCAATTGACGACAGGGCGGTCGGGCAGACGTCCGGACAGAAGGTGTAACCGAAATAAAGCAGGACGACCTTGCCGCGATACTCTTGAAGCGTCAGTTTTCCACTTGGCGAATCCAGCGTGAAATCGCCGCCGGCGGTGCGCAAGGCGCCCGCGCCGGAATACCCTGTGGGTGCGCCCATGTCGGGTTCCCAGAAGAAAGTGAGCCAGACGAGTAGTGCGGTCAGACAAACGCAGGCGGCCATCCAGTAGCGCTGTCGTGACATGGTTCCCCCTTTTCGCATTTGCCGAAACGGTTCAGCGCCCGGAGACCTCGAAAAGGAATGGTGCGGCGATCCGTTCTCCGTTTATGTTTGCCAGTACGGTGGCTTTCCAGGTCATCGTGCCGGTGACGCAGACGGGCAGAATCGTCGTGCCGATAAAGTCCTTTCCCTGACCGGCTAGCTGCGGCCGATTGTACCCCATGCTCATATCTGCGCCGTCAAAGTCGATCTCGACGAGGTTGGCGGAAACGTCGCTGAATACGACGAGCAGATTGAGCGTTTGCAGCGCGCGAATCGGACGTGGTGTGATCGAAAGGGTCAGGTAGCCACCGCCCGGTAGTGCGATGCGGCAGTCGCGTTCGGACGGGCTGCATTCTGGAACGGCCAGTGTCGTTGCTCGCGTTGCCCGCCATGCCGCCGACAGTTTGTAGCCTGCGACAAGCAGGCACGCCAGCGCCAGCGCGATCACGAGGCTGATCGTCTGGCGCAGGTTCATCTTGCTGAACGCCCTATTTGAGTAGTTTGCCGCTGCTGCTGATGATGTTGATGTCGACGAAACCGGTACCGACGTGATTGGTCGGCGAGTAGCTGATCATTAACTCGCCGAGGTCATGGTTTTTCATCTGCTCCAGCGTGTCGCGCAGTTTCTTGCGTGTCGCTCCCGGGCCAGCGCGGCGCAATCCCTCGACGAGCACCTTGGCGCCGACGTAGCCCTCGATCAGCGCATGGTTGAGGTGGACACCTTCCGGCTTGAACTTGGTGAAGTTGGCGGCTACCTCACGCGAGAGCGGTACGGTGCGGTTTTCCGGGTGAGGCACGACTTGGGTAATGGCGACTCCAGACGCAGTTGAGGCACCGAGAGTTTCGACGAGTTGTGCGGCATCCGTGGTCGAGATGGCGATGAATTGTGTGCGGATCCCTGTTTCTTTGGCCTTCTTGATGAAGGCGGCACTGGCTGCGGTGTTTGCGACCATGATCACCGCATGCGGTGTTGCCGCTGCGATGGCCTTGACGGCTGCGTCCACGTCCGTGGTGTTCTTGGGGTAACCGCCCTTGGCGACGATTTTACTGTTGTATTTTCCTGCTAGCGATTCGGCACTGGCCAGGCCGTCCTGTCCGAACGGGTCGTCCTGATAGAACACCGCGTAGTTGCGGTAGCCCGAGGAGCCGTAGATCTTGAAAATCTTTTCGATTTCCTCGTGATAGCCGGCGCGGGTGACAAACATCCACGGGTTGCCGCTCTTCGCCAGCGAGGATGCCCCGGTACGGACCATGACCAGCGGGATCTCGTTTTCCGAGAGGATCTTTTCCTTCAGGACCGCCCCGATGTTGCCTGTGCCAACGTAACCGAATAGCGCGACTGGCTGCTCGGCCTCGATCAGCGCGCGGGTTTGCTTTATTGTTTCCGGAATTTTGTAGCCGTCATCCTTGCTGACCAGCTTGATCTTCTGACCGTAAATCCCGCCAGCGGCGTTGACCGCATCGAAATAGAGCTGCGCGCCGGCGCGGACATGGTTGCCTGTAGGTGCGAGCAGGCCGGTTAGCGGCGCGACCTGGCCGACGACGATGTCCGTCGCGAGCGCTTGTCCGGCGCAT
>QKII01000434.1 GCA_003249625.1 Propionivibrio sp.
CAGCCTTCGTTGGCACGATCGTCATCGCCGCAACGTTCTTCCTGATGACCTACATGGTTCCCCAGCTGAAGCTCTTCGTGCGCAACATGGGCCAGGAGATGCCGATGCAGACGAAAGTGCTCTTCTTCGTTTCCGACCTGCTCGCCGCCTACTGGTACGTCGCCTTGATCGCCCCGCTCATTGCTTTCATCGCTGTCCGGGTTCTCCTGCACACGAACCCGCTGGCACGACTCCGGTTTGATGCCCTGAAGCTCCGGCTGCCGCTGGTCGGCGACATTCTGCGCAAGATCATCCTGTCGCGCTTTGCCAATACCTTCGCCCTGCTCTACGCCTCCGGCATTTCCGTGCTCGAAGCGATCCGCACGACGCAGGATGTCGTCGGCAACCAGGCGATCCGACGCGGACTGGAACATGTCGAACAACTGATCGGCGAGGGGCAGAATGTCACAGCAGCGTTCCAGCAGACCGGTTTCTTCCCGCCACTGGTCATCCGTATGCTGCGCGTCGGCGAAAGTACCGGCGCGCTGGACGAAGCGTTGATCAACGTCAGTTACTTCTATAATCGCGACGTCAAGGAATCGGTCGAGAAGGTCCAGCAGATGATCGAGCCTCTGCTCACGCTCATCCTCGGTGCGCTGCTTGGATGGATCATGCTGTCGGTGCTCGGCCCGGTCTACGACGTCATCAGCCGGATCGCCGCTTAAAAGAACGCCATGAAACCCCAACGCTTCCTTTACCTCAGCACGCATCAACTGGCGGCCTATCGCTGGCGCGCCGGCTCGTTGTATGAGGAAGGTAATTTCACCGCATCGAACGAAGGGCTGCAGCGTCTAAGGAATTACCTGGCCGCCAACGCGTCCAGTGTCTTTTCGCTGCTGGTGAATGTCGCGGAGGAAGGTTTCCACATCGAGACGATCCCGTTCCTGCGCGGAAGCGACAGAAGAACCGTAATCCAGCGCAAGCTGGCGCAAACGTTCTTCAATACGCCCCTGACCGCATCACTGTCGTTAGGCCACGAAAAAAGCCGGCGCAAGGACGAGCGCCTGCTACTCGCCGCGCTGACCAACCCCGCTTTTTTTCAGCCCTGGCTGGACGTCATTCAACAAACGGATACCGCGCTCACCGGTATTTTTTCGCTACCGACACTACTCCCTTCGCTGGTAAAAAAACTCCGGCTCCCGGACGAGCCTTGCCTGCTGCTGACAGTTCAGGACCAGAGTATCCGCCAGAGCTACTTCGAGAACGGCCAACTTCATTTCAGTCGGCTGACACCGCTTCAGCACAGCAGTATCGGCAGCATCGCCCAAAGCTTTGCCAGCGAGTCGATAAAGCTTCAGCAATACCTCGCCAGCCAACGGCTGGTAGGGCGAAACCAGACGATCACCGCGTATATCCTTGCGCACCCCGGCGCGCAGAAAGTGATCGAGAACAGTTGCGTCGACACCCCTGCTGTCCACTTCAACATTCTCGACCTCAATGAGTGCGCCAAACGCATTGGCCTCAAATCGCCCCCTTCCGACAGCCACGGAGAAAGGCTGTTCCTGCACCTGTTGGCCATCAACCCGCCACCGATTCAATTTGCCGACGAAACATCGCGGCATACCTATCGGGTCGGCCGATTGGGCAACCTGCTCTACGGCCTTGGCGCCACCGCGCTCTGCTCCTGCCTGTTGTTTTCGGGTAACCAGTTGTTCGATGCTTATCAATTTGGCCGGGAATCCGAGGAACTGCAGGCTGAAACCACGCAGTCCCGCCAGCGTTACGCTGAGGTGGTCAAGACGTTCCCCAGACTCCCCGTCGACAACGAGACACTGAAAAGCCTGATGGGCCGCTATCTCGCCCAGGCGCAGCGAAGCGTCAGTCCGACGCCTTTCTACGTCGAACTCAGCCGCTCCCTGCAAGATCATCCAGCGATCGAACTCGTCTCCCTTGCCTGGAAACTCGGCGGTGCCGACTCCGCCAGCGGCATGACAGGAAGGGCGGAAGCCGGGATTCACGCCGTCCCCGACGACAGCGAAAGCCTCGTTATCCAAGGTGCGCTGTACTCACCGCCCGGCACCAACACCCGGCAACTAATGGGCATATTCAACCGGTTCGTCGAGCAACTGTCATTGAACAAGACGCTGCGAGTCTTCATCCTGCAACAACCATTCGACATCGAATCCGGGAAGGCGCTGCGCAGCGGTGACGCCACTTCCGAACCTAACGCCTTGCGCCACTTCAGTCTGCAAGTCACGCGAAAGATCGGATCATGAAGCTGACCACGGACGATCTTCCCAAGTTACAGATCCCGCTACTCGCGCTGATCGTAATGGTCGCGCTGGGCACGGGCTCAATCCTCTTTTCGCACTCGCAACTGGGCCAGTCGCAAAATCGCCTCAGCAGCGCCCAACAACAGCGCAAGGACATCGACAGCAAGCTCAGACAGGTCCGCAGCGAAGAAAACGAAATCCGGCAAAAAGCCGCCTTGTTCGGCGAGTTGCAATCGCGTCGCATCGTTGGTGAAGAGCAACGCCTGGAGTGGGTCGAACTACTCGAAAGCATCCGCGCCCGGCATCGCCTACCCGACATGCGCTACGAGATCACCGCCCGCCACGCGCTTGAAAAGGTATCCGCCGGGCAATTCGCGCTTTACGCCAGCACGATGAGGCTCGAACTCAAGCTGCTTCACGAAGAGGACTTGACCCGACTGCTCGACGACCTGCGCCGCGAAGCGCCCGCGCTGATTCAGACGAGGCGCTGCGACATCTCGCGCGTGCAAGGACCCGTAGCAAAGGAAGCGCCTGCCGCCTTGCTTCAGTCCAGCTGCCTTGTTGACTGGATCACCGTACGCAAGGCGGACAACGCTGAGGGGGCGGCGAAATGACCTTTGGCCAGTCAAAGTTCTCCCTCCGGCTCGCACTGCTGCTCTTCATTTACGCAATGCCGTGCCCCACGACCTCCGAAGAGCTCGGCCGGCTATTCTTCACGCCGGAGCGGCGACAACAGCTGGACCATCAACGGCAGTTCAATATTGAAGAGCATAGCGAAGCTCCCGACGACCCGACCTTGACGATCAACGGCGTCGTCACACGCAGCAGTGGTAAACGAACGGTTTGGGTCAATGGCGCACCGCGTAACGAGAGCGAGGAAACGAAGGGAGTTCGAATCGTTCCCACTCGCCGTAATCCAGCGAAAGTCGTCGTTCAATCCGGTGAATCCACTGACTCCAGCATTGGGGTTGGCGGCACCCTTAACCCGGAGACAGGGGTAGCCAGCGACATACTGAATAGCGGAGCGATTTCTGTCCGACGGACGAAGTGACGAAAGCGGAACATGCATCATCCGCACTCGCCAGCCCCCGATCGATACCAAAAAGGCGCCGCCTTGCTGGGACTCATGCTCCTGTTCTTTCTCGGAGGGATGTCCTGGCTGCTTGCCAAGATGAACTCCACATCGGCAAAAATTCATCAAGACCGCATTACGACTGCCGCCATGAGCCAAGCAAAGGCCGCGCTCATCGGTCGTGCTGCACAGGACGACAACCGTCCTGGCAGCCTGACTTGCCCGGACACTGATGATGATGGCGTAGCGAATCAAGTCGGCGGCAACTGCACCGCCTACCTTGGACGCTTACCTTGGAAGACACTTGACTTGCCGGAACTGCGCGACGGACAAGGGGAACGACTTTGGTATGCACTGACACCGGAACTGCGCGACAATCCTTCGGCACAACCCATAAATCCGCAGCACCTTCTCCCCCTGTCGATCAACGGGACGGACAACATCGCTGCAATCCTGTTTTCAGCGGGCCCACCGCTATCAAGCCAGAGCGGACGGCCAAGCAACAACGCGGCCGACTATCTCGACGGTACCAATAGCGATGGCGACTCGGCCTATATCTCTGGCGTCATGTCATCGGTTTTCAACGACCGAGTTCTGACCATCACTCGCGACGATGTCTTTCGCGTAACCAACCTGCGCATCCTTGCTGAAATCCGGGGCCCCGACGACAACTCGCCCACGCCCCCACAATTCGGCTTGCGGCGCTACCACGTGCAAAACGGCAGTTTCCCCTGGGCAGACAATAACAATGATGGCTACGCCGACAGCGGAGAAGTCCTTGGCGGCGTGCCTTACAACGACTTGGACTTAACAGCTGCCCGCCCTTGGCTTGATGCCAATGGCTGGTTCCCACTCATCAAATACAGGCGTATTGATGCCGATTTGGCAATCGTCTCTATCGGCAGCAGCATAATGCGCGTAGTTCCATGCCCGAGTTCACAAAAGAAAATAGCCGATTGTCGGGCGAAAGGGGCTTTACCCTCGTCGAGATGACCCTCGTTCTGGTCATCATCGGACTTCTCATCAGCAGCCTGATTCCGCCGCTATCTGCCCAGATCGATCAGCGAAACGTCAACGAGACCCGCGAACAACTCGCAGAAATCAGGGAAGCACTGATCGGCTTTGCCGTCGTCAATGGACGGCTCCCGCGCCCGGCAATATCTGTAAACGACGGCAACGAAAAACCCGCGAACTGCGTCAACACAACCGACTGCACCGGATTCATTCCATGGACCACACTCGGCGTAAAGAAAACAGATGCCTGGAACAAGATGCTTCTCTACTCTGTCACACAAGAGTTCGCCAATACCACCCCGTTCAACCTCAATACGGAAGGAAAGAAAAAGGTCAGAACACGCGATGCCGCCGGAACCATTAGCTATCTCATAGGTTCTGCCGGCACTTGTAGCTCGTCATCCTGCGCCCCAGCCGTGATTTTCTCCTTTGGGAAAAACAATTGGGGAACTGCGGCGGACGGCACGGCATTAGCAGACAACTCAGCGACAAACGCCGACGAAGACACCAACGCGGCAGAAACCATCGACTTTTTTGCACGAGATCCATCCACCGTACCAACGGGCGGCGAATTCGACGACATTGTCACTTGGATTACACCGTACATCCTCTTCAACCGCATGATCGCCGCCGGCAAACTTCCCTGACCGCCCTCGCGGACACCCATTCTGCTTGACCCTGCCAGCCGTTTGGTTTCCAATCTGGACGACTGCCCAGCCAAACCGTTCCCATGTCCACCCTCAGCCGCCTCGCCACGCGCATTCGCCATGCCGGCATTCAGCCGACGGACGATGCAGATTTGCGGCTGCAGAAATCGTTGCTCATCTTCGCCACCGGGCTTATCTGCTTTGCGTCGATGCTGTGGCTGTTCATCTACTGGCAACTCGGGCCACAGCTTTCCTCGACGATTCCGTTCGTCTTCCAGTTGCTGCTGATAGGCAATCTGGCCGTCTATTTCAGGACGCTCAATTTCGATCTTTTCCGGCAGACCCAACTGGGTCTGTTTCTTTTCGTGCCGTTCGTTGCACAGTGGAGCATGGGCAACTTCATCACGGCGAGCGGCCTCAGTCTGTGGGCGCTGCTCGCGCCGATCGGGGCGGTCCTGTTCATCGGCGCACATGAAGCACTGGCCTGGTTCTTCGCCTATGTTTTCCTGACCGCGTTGTCGGGTGGATTCGACTATTACCTTGCCGACACCGCCCTGCCCCCCCTGGTGAGGATCTCAACCGGCACAACGGTTTTCTTTTTCGCGCTGAACTTCGCCGCTGTCTCGACCATCGTTTTCCTGCTGCTGCGGTATTCAGCCATCGAAAAGCGTAAGGCGCAGCTGCGACTCGAAGAAGCTCATCACTTGCTGCAACTGGAACAGGATCGCTCCGAACGGCTGTTGCTCAACATTCTTCCCGGCCCCGTTGCCGAGCGCCTGAAGAACAGCGATCAAACGATCGCCGATGGCTTTGCCGACGTCTCGGTGATGTTCGTGGATATTGTCAATTTCACCCGCATCGCCGAGGGTCTAACGCCGCAACAGGTGTTCTCGATGCTCAACCGGGTGTTTTCGTCTTTCGACGAACTCGCCGAAAAGCAAGGGCTGGAGAAGATCAAAACGATTGGAGACGCCTACATGGTCGCCGGCGGTCTGAACGATCAGCGTGAGGACTTTACAGAGGCACTGGTCGATTTGGCACTGGAAATGCGCGATCTCCTGCAACGCGATTTCCACATCAACGACATGCATCTGGAAGTGCGAATTGGCATCGGCAGCGGGCCCGTCGTCGCCGGCGTCGTTGGCAAGAAAAAATTCATCTACGACCTGTGGGGCGACACGGTCAACTTGGCGAGTCGTCTAACCAGCGAAGGCGTACCGGGTATCGTGCAAGTGGATGAAGCCACCCACCGGAAAGTCGGATATGCCTTCGACTTTCAGACGCCGCAAACGCTTTACCTCAAGGGAAAAGGCAATACGGTGGTCTATCGCGCCATCGGCCGGAAAGGCGTTGCGCAACGCCTCTCCGCCGAAACAGCCGGGGCTGTATCAGCGGCCGGATAGGGCGCGCCAGCCTGCCACGAAACGGACGGCAACCGCCGCGACCTGTTCGGCGGTCATTCCCGGCTTGTAAAGCGCCGAACCGAGACCGAAGCCAGTGGCACCGGCATCGACGTACGGCTGCATGTTGTCCGGCGTAATACCGCCGACCGGCAGCAGACGCGTGCCCTTGGGCAGGACTACGCGAATCGCC
>QKII01000470.1 GCA_003249625.1 Propionivibrio sp.
CGCATCCAGTGGACAGCGGCGGAGGTGTCCAGGCCGCCGGAGAAGGCGATGCCGACGCGCTCGCCGGCGGGAATCTTTTGCAGGATGGTTGCAGCCACGGGAGTTCTCGCGAGGTTTGGAAAGACGCGTATTGTAGCGTGTTCGTCGTGCTGCGCAGTACCGCAGATCTGCTCGGCAAACCGGGCGGAGGCCGTTACTCCCGCGATTGCGGAGGTTCGGTCTCGGTTAGCGCCTTGAGTACCGGCGAATAGAACTCGCGGCGGGCCAGCACGATCACGATAACGATCGTGGCGAGGATGAACAACCAGGGCGAGATCATCCAGGACATTACCGCCATGCCGAAGTAGTAGGCGCGCAGGCCGCGAGTGAAGTCGTTGCCGGCACAGGAATTGACCGCGGCGAATTTCTGCGCATGAATTTCCATTTCCTCGGGGTCGCCCTCCTGCGGTACGGCACCAAGAGTGATCGAAAGCAGGTTGAACTGGCGCAATGACCAGGTGAACTTGAAGTAGGCGACGATGAAAGTACCGATCAGGATCAGCAACTTGATCTCGGCGGCTTCTCGGGAGATCGCGCGAGCGAATGGCAGGTCCGAGGTCAACGCCATCAACTGATCAAGGGCGCCGAGCGCGGCGAACAGTGCGGCGATAATGTAGATTGAGGTGTTGGCGTAGAAGGACAGGCTTTGCAACAGGTTGCTGATCAACGCCACGTCGACAATGCGCGGGTTGCGCTTGAGCATGACGCGGCCCCATTGCACGCGCAGCTTGTGAGTTTCGGCGAGCAGGCTCCTGCGGCCGACCCAGCCGCGTTCGACCACTTGCTCAAAGCCGAGCCAGCAGGTGAGGAACCAGACCAGCCCGATCCAGTCGAGCCATGTCAGTTGGGCGATGAATTTCTCGAGAAACATGCGTATTCGGCGATTGGTGACTATTACCAGGAACTTCGGGGCTTGCTTTGCGTACATAGTAGCAATTTCGTCTCCTCGGGCGAATGGCATTCGTTTGTCAGGAGATGTGCTCAATGGGGGGCGGGGGATAAATACACTCATGCATCGCCGCGCCCTCTATACTTCATGGAAAACAAGTGGCTACATTTGACCCGGCTGGTGGCTGATTCGTTGTCGAAGGTGCTGTCGGGCGGGGAAGGCCCTTGGCTGACCAATGGTCATACCACGGGGCGGAAAGGGGGCGGGGCAATGTTGCAGAGCAGGAAGTCCACGCTACGAGTGCGATGCGGGCAGTCGAGGTTGTCCGATACCTCGGCGGCTGTTCGCGATTTTGCGATGCAGATCGACCAGCCGGATGTCGGCTTGGTCGTTTTTTTTGCGGCGAGTTCGCATTCGCCAGACCTTCTCGCCAAGGACTTGGGCGGACGCTTCCCTTCCGTCACGATCATGGGATGCTCTACCGCCGGGGAGATCGGTCCGGACGGCTATTCGGACGGAGGCATTTCCGGCTTTAGCGTCCATCGAGACGATATTCTTTTTGAGGCCGGTGTATTCGAACCACTCTCGCTGATGGATAGCCGGGCGGCGCAGGTTTTCTCTCACGCGTTGAGGCAACGGTTGCTTGCTCGCTTGCCGAGACTTTCGGTCGAAAACTCGTTTGCCCTGATGCTTGTCGACGGTCTTTCCGGGCGCGAAGAAGGTGTTGCGAGGGCATTTCATGACGGTCTTGGCGGTATTCGCCTAGTCGGCGGTTCGGCGGGCGACGGCATGTCGTTTTCTCGTACCTTCCTGTTCATGAACGGCCGTGTCGTGAATGATGCCGCTCTCCTCCTCGTCGCCTGGACCCCGTACCCGTTCGAGGTTTTCAAATCGCAACATTTCGTCGCCGGGCGCGATCGTTTGGTGGTTACGGGGGCGGTTCCCTCGACAAGAACCGTGACGGAAATCAATGGCTGTCCGGCGGCAGAAGAATACGCGCAGGCGGTTGGCGTGCCCTTCGATGCGCTCGACCCGATGGTGTTTGCGGCGAATCCCGTGGTCGTGCAGATTGGAAACAAGGACTTCGTTCGCTCCATTCGGCGCGCCAATCCGGATGGTTCGCTGACTTTTTTCTGCGCGATCGATGAGGGCATCGTGTTCCGCATCGCCGAACGTCAAGGAATCAAGGAGCATCTGGTCGATTCGGTGAACGCGCTACGCAACAAGATTGGAGCGCCATCGTTTGTCCTTACGTGCGATTGCATCCTGCGGCGCATTGAAATGAAAAAGTCAGGGGCGCTGCAGGAGGTTTCCGACTATCTGAGAACACTGAACGCCGTTGGTTTTTCGACGTACGGCGAACAGTATTGTGGCTTGCATATCAACCAGACATTGACGGGCGTGGCCTTCGGGGAACGGGAGCCTTCATGACAGGCATGCTCGATCTGCGATGTGACACATCGGATAACGCGGGGTTGCTCGACGAGATCGCGCGGCGTGACAAAATCATAACGGCGTTGATGCACCAGGTTGAGCGTGGACTGAATTCTTCAGAAAGCGACTACGCATTGCTGCAAAACACGTTGGCACTTGAGGAGGAGGTGCGTAATAGAACGCGCGAACTTCGGCTCAGCGTTGAGGAACTTGAGGCGTTCATGGCCCACGCGCCGGTAGGCATTGTCATTACGTATGGCGATGTGATCCAGCGTCAGAATGAAAGGTTCGCGAAGACATTTGGCTTTGACGGGGATGCCGCGATCGGTGGCTCACTCCGGTTATTGTTCCGGAGCGATAACGAGTTCGACTACGTTTTGGGTTTGGCGAATCCCCGGATTTCCGTCGACAAGACATTCCAGACGGAGCTCTACATGTGCAGCCGGAATGGGGATGCGCTGTGGGTGAACATGATCGGGTACTCGCTTGAGACTGCTTCTTCAAAGCGTAGAACGATCTGGATGCTCGAGGATAGAACCGTGTTCAAGCGGGCCGAAGAGGCGCTGCGTCGGAGTCATGATGAGTTGGAAGGACGGGTGTCCGAGCGAACGGCTCAGCTTACGCAGCAGCTTCATTTTCTGCAGCAGCTCATCGAAGCGATTCCCGGTCCCGTTTTCTATAAGGATGATCAGTGTCGCTACATTGGCTGCAACCGCGCCTTCGAGAGCTTCATCGGTCTTCCCGCGGAAAAGCTGATCGGCAAGACGCCGCATGATATTTCGCCCAAAGAGTTGGCCGACAAATATCTCGCCGCGGATATGGCCTTGCTGAACAATCCCGGTTATCAGGTTTACGATTCGCAGGTTCGTTATGCGGATGGGCAACTGCGTCATGTCATGTTCCACAAGGCGACGTTCACTCGTTCAGACGGGTCGGTCGGCGGGCTGGTCGGGTTGATGATGGACATTACCGAACAGAAGGCCGCAGCGGACAAAATCGAACACTTGGCGTTTTACGATCAGCTGACGGAGTTGCCAAACAGGCGCCTCGTACTCGACCGCCTGCGGCGTGCCACAAGTAGCTGCATTCGCCGGAAGAGCCATGGTGCCGTGCTGCTGATTGACCTGGATCATTTCAAAACGCTGAACGAGACTCAGGGATATCAGAGCGGCGACCGGTTTCTGCAAGAAGTTGGCCGGCGTTTGCGTGCGTGCGTGCGCGAGGATGACACGGTCGGGCGTGTCGGTGGCGACGAGTTCGTTCTTATCCTGGAAGAGCTTCCAGAGCGCGATGCGGCAGCTATCCAGTCTGAACGCACGGCCGAGCGCATTCAGAAGGCGCTTTCGGAACCGTTCCTCTACTCGTCGGCAGAGAACGCACCTCGGGGGTTTTGCTGCACCGCGAGTATCGGTGTAGCGCTCTTCTCCGATCAGTCTCTGACAGAAGAGGAAGTGCTTCGACGCGCCGACCTGGCGATGTACCAGGCAAAAGCGGAGCAGCGCAATACGCTACGTTTCTTCGATCCGGCAATTCAGTCGCGTGTGATGAAGCGGGCCGGCATAGAAGTCGATCTGCGGACGGCATTGCAGGAGCGCCAGTTCATGCTTTATTTCCAGCCTCAGGTAGATGCCTCCGGACAGGTGATCGGCGCCGAGGCCTTGGTGCGCTGGAATCACCCGGAGCGTGGGCTTGTCCCTCCGTCGGAGTTCATTCCCTTGGCCGAAGAGTCCGGCATCATCGTCCAGTTAGGTGCGTGGGTGCTTGAGGCAGCCTGTGCCCGACTGTCTACCTGGTCGCATGCACCGGCAACCGCCGCTTTGGCGCTTGCGGTCAATGTCAGTGCGCGACAGTTTCACCAACCCGATTTCGTCTCCCTCGTGCTCCGCTTGATGGATAC